>PALY01000086.1 GCA_002707085.1 Deltaproteobacteria bacterium | reverse complement strand
TAGGTGTGATGGGGGATCGCCGGCTTGGACAATGACTTCCCGAAGGCTGGCCGCGAGTTCGGCAGCAGAGCCGGTTCGGTATTCTAAGGATTGCGAACAGAGGTATTGAATCAGTGTGGTCGCGGCTTCGATGTCTTGTTCCGTAGAGCTTTTCTCTACGCCACAGCCAATCATCACCGGGAGTCCATTTTGATCAATGGTCACGTTTTCTGGTACGAGTTGGCCGTGTGTAAGCCCTTTGGAGTGAAGGGAGGAGAGTCCATCGGCTATGCATGCGACGAGATGTGCAGCATCCGTTTCGGAAAGCGGCCGCGGCAGGTCGGCCAGTGTGATGTTGCTCGCCCGTGTTTCGATCCAGCACGGGCTGTCATTCCACTTCCCTGTACCGATGATGGTGGCAACCGCAGGATGAAGACCATTGGGCATGGGGGGAGGATTGCCCATGCGTACGGTGACGTGTGAGCCGTCCGGACCCAGGGCCATCCAACCAGCGCCATCCGGCATGTTTGGTTCGGGGTTCAATAGTTGGAAATTTTGGGTGTTCATGCGGTGTCGGTATTCTGGCACCTGTTCGAAGTTGATGCAAAGCGAGAGAGTAGAGGGTGTTTGCAGGGAATGATGGAATGAGCCGCTATCTGTGGATTTGGTTGATTTCTTCGTTCATGGCATGATTCCTGCTCTTGGAGTTTCCCCAGGAACAATGCGGAGGTATCAAATGGCTCAATTGCTGTTTTATCGGGGGGAACAAAAGTTAATCGAGTATCGCCTTCAGGCTGGTCGTACTTCAATTGGTCGTGCAGACAACTGCGATGTGGCATTGCCAGGAGAAGCGGTAAGTCGAACCCATTGCTTTGTTGTGCGAAGGGGTGATGCCTATGAAGTCATTGACCGTTCTCGTCACGGCATCACGGTGGACGGCCAAAACATTAATCGTGCTGAATTGCGTGATGGTTCTGAAATTGGGTTGGGTCCATACCGGATCGTCCTGAAATTGGAATCAGAACAAGCGGGTCCAACCGCGGAGGCAGTGGCGGATAGGGGCTTTGAGGTGGTCGTCGATACGGGAAGCCAGGCTGTCGTTATTGAGCGAGCATACTTGGTTGTAGAAGCAGGACCCGATGAAGGTTCAAGAAAGGTCTTGAAGAAGAACCGTATGAGTGTAGGGCGCCGGTTGTCCGATGTTCGTTTTGTAGATTCAGCAATCGTAGAGAATCATTGTTTTCTGAGGGTCAGTCGAGGGCGCGTGATGGTGGAGCCGGGTGACGGCGCTGCCTTTTTGGATGGCGCTCGCGTGCGCAGCATCACACCGTTGTATGCGGATGAAACATTAACGTTAGGCAATACAGTGCTTCGCGTAGAAAGAACCCAAGAGGAGGAAGTGCCGTTTGCGAAGAAGTTTGGTGCCATGGTGGGCGAAAGCAAACTTATGCTTCAGATTTTTGGTGTGCTTCGACGGATGGCAGGTCATCATTTTCCGGTTCTTATACAGGGAGAGTCTGGCACCGGCAAAGAGTTGGCGGCCCAGGGTATCCACGAACACAGCATGCGTTCTACAGGCCCCTTTATAGCGGTCAATTGTGGTGCGATTGCTTCGACATTGTTTGAAAGTGAGTTGTTCGGTCACGAGAAGGGTGCATTTACGGATGCGAGCAGCCGGAAGGATGGCGCGTTTCATGCTGCAGATGGTGGAACTCTATTTTTGGACGAGGTCGGGGAACTTCCCGAAAGTGCACAAGCCAAGCTGTTGCGTGCTTTGGAGAGTGGTGAAGTTCGGCGAGTCGGTGCCACCGACGTTCAATACCCAGACGTTCGGGTTGTTGCGGCTACGAACCGCGACTTGGCGGAGGAAGTTCGCCAAGGCAGGTTCAGAGAAGACCTGTTTTTTCGGTTGAATGTATTGGGGGTGGATTTGCCGTCATTGCGGGAAAGACCCAGTGATATTGGTATGCTGTGTGACATTATTTGCCGGGATTTACATGCTGAAGCTCACGTCACTGAGGCAGGTTTAGATGTCCTGAAGCAGCACAAATGGCCGGGGAATATTCGCGAACTCCGCAATGTGTTGACTCGTGCTTTTGTGATGACGGGTCCACGTATCGATACGAAGCATGTTCAGTTTCACAGCATCGATGGATTGGGTGGTAGCCATGTGGCCAGTGGAACATTGAAAGACGCTCAAAAAGGCTACATTCAAACCGTGCTGGACAAGCATGGGGCCAACCGATCAGCCGCGGCAAGAGAGTTGGGAATTGCCAGAAGTACCCTTCATTACAAGATGAAGAAATTGGGGATTCAATAGCGTTTTAGGAACGGGTGAGGTTCGTTTGTGTGGCTCACCCATTCCAGTCTGAGATTAGCCTCCGATGTGGTGCTGTAGTGCGACTGCATCGGGAGTAGGAGCGGTTGTGTCTAGGCCCAACAAGCCACTACGAGTGCCTACCCAAAGTGTTTGACCGTCTCGGAAAAGCGTATGAACGTCATCGGGTCTGACCTTCTCGATTCGGTCATTGTGGGCCAAATACAAGCCGTCCGCCGTTCCAATCCACAGGCGATCATCTTCAAAAAGAAGTGCCTGAACCCATGCATCTTCCATGATGGGGTGCCAACCGTTCTCATCGATTTTCCCGACACCGTTTCTATAGGTCCCCACCCAAGCGGCTCCAGGTTCAGCACATGCGATGGCCATCACCCAATCTTCCGGGAGGCCATCTAGGCGGTTGAATTGACGCCATTTGGAACGGCCCTTTTTCTGTCCTACTTGAGCACCAAAGACCGACACACCATCATCTTCACTGCCAGCCCAAACTTCTCCATTTGGGCACGATGCGATGGACTGAAAACTGTGTCCGCTCACATGCCATCTGTATCTGCGCCATGGTTCTACTTGAACAGGCCCGAGAACATCGGCCGCCCACAAACCACTCGGGCCTGCAGACAATGCATTGATCCCTTTGTGGTTTGTTCCAGGGTCTCCCACGGTCGCACCGCCGGCCACCGCAACATGCAGTGCCTTCCCTTCCTGTACCAGTCCTTCGGCTGTGGCAATCCAGAGATCGTCTCCTGTAGAGACAACGTCATTTACCATTGTGGATGGTGTCTTCATCTCGTGCCAGTCTGTTCCGTCGAATCGGCAAGCGCCATCATTGAATGTGCCGACGACCATCTGTCCGTTGTGTTGGGTGATACCGGTCACAAAATTTCCGCAGACATTGTCTTCAGTCCAACGATCCACAGATGCCCCAACAGACCATACGCCATTGTCTGTAGCGACCACCCAGTTTGAATCGATTTGTCGGACCTCGCGTATTGCTCCGTGAACCCCGCCGACTCTTTTGCCTTCATCACTGACCAAAGCCCCTTCCGATGTACCCCAAACAGATCCTGCAGCTGTTGCTGGAATGGAAAGAACTTTCAAGTGGTCACCATCAAAAATGGCGGCTGCAATGTGACAGGCGATCCGAAGTTCGCCGTCAATGACTTCCACGTCAGAGACGGGTCCAGGAAGCATCCACTCATGGTCACCTTGGACCATCCGTCCATCTGCAGTGAATCCATAGATCTGCCCTTTCCAGCTGATGGCCTCCACCAGTCGTGGGGCTTCGTGATGAAGCGGCCATCCGCTCCCGTCACGATAAATCACAACACCTTCAGAAATGGCAATCACAGGTTGTTGAATACCGACAGCTTGCCAATCGCCTCGTTTCAAACGAAACGCTCCTTGCTTGGTCCCCACAGTCAGATCACCTGACACCATCCCGATGGCCGTCGCTTGCCGGCTTGGTAGGTCCGAAGCGGACGCCAACAAGTCACCATCGGTATCGTAGATTTCCACTCCACCCGAAGTCGCTGCCCAAATCACCTCTTTGTCCACATAGAGGTCCTGTACGTCACTCATGTTCGTAAACAAAGCCACCACTGCCATGCTTGCGGGACTCATTGGTGCACCCGTTGCACAAGGGTGTTCATCGCACGGTCGGTGATCAGCATCTCAACCTCTTTCCACTGGCCTGGAATCTTGATTTGATACTCCATTTCCTCCGACAAGATCACATTGATGCGAACCCGTAGATCAGGACGTCCAACGGGTTGAACTTGAATGGTCCTTAAAGGCTCTTCAGTCATCAGGTTCACCAGTGTGAATTGATGGTTGTGTTCTAGCCATGCTTCGAATTCATCTGCTTGGCTGTCAACGATGATGCGCTCAATGCGGCGTGTGATCCCATTTTTATCGTCGAGTACAAAAATTACGATTTCGATTTCACCATCGGGTACATCTCGAGGCACCAGAAAGCGGTCATACCAACGGCTGCGCAACTCGTCCCATCTCATCTGCACGGTGTCGCCCCAGGGGTAAACAGCCATTACAGCGCGTGCGCTTTCAGGTGCGTCTACCGTCAACAATGGGTCACCGGGTGGTGTGTAGCGACGACTTACACTGGTCTCGTAGTTCATGCCTTCAGGCAACTCTTGGGGCTGTTCAGCTGTGTTTGTCTCACCGGTTCGATTGATGACTCGACGCTCGATGGCCACAAAGCTCGTGTACTTCGTAAGCAGACTGTACTCCAAGGCGGTGTCCAGAATCTCTTGTTTTACCTTGTCAATTTCCCCCCATCGTTGTTGTCGTTCCAAGCTCTTTACATGCGCTCTTGCCCACAAACTGGGAATGGCCTGACCATCGTTGGAGTGGACCTTGATCTCTTGTTCAAAAGGTTGACCCGCAAGTCTTCCCGTGACCCAAATCGAGCCTGCGCCATCCGTCAGTCGGGCGGCAAGCTCTATGGGTTGGCCCGCCATCAGGTCGGGAATGCGAGCAGGATGGACGCTGTCTACCTTCCAATCGCCCCAATCGATTTCGATGTCTGTAAGAACAGGTTTATCAATCCCCTCCATGAAGCGGTCGACTGCATCGGCTGGGTCCTCGTCTGCAGTTACAAAGGTCGCTCGACCTCCGCCGGCGATGGCCATTTCTTCAATGAGCCATCGGTTTGTCCCATTGCCCAACCCAAAGGCGAAAACGCGCGCTTTTCCTACGTTGTCTTCCAACTCCGCAAGCACAGACTGTTCGTCTCCAATGAGTCCATCAGTCAGGAACACCACATAGCGCTCTACGGATGGATCCTCGGGTAAATCCAGAGCGCCATAGACTCCGCTAATCATGCGTGTTCCACCGCCGGCTTTGAGGTCTTCAACCCATTGACGCGCCTGGCTAATATTTTCGGGAGTCCCTTTTAGAGGCGTCTCAGCAAAGAACGAAGAGTCATCAGCAAACTGAATCAATGAAAACCGGTCTTTGGGTCCAATCCCATCGAATGCGGCATCCATCGCTTGCTTGGCCATCTCTAGGGGCAATCCTTCTTGTGAGCCACTGGTATCGATGACCCAAATCAGTTCGCGGGCCACAATTTGGTCACGAGAGTCAACATCAGGTGCTTCAAAACGAACCATCATGTGGTCATTTTGGTGTAAGGCAACGGCGGCTGGTTCCGGAGTGTCCAATTCCCAACGAAACACAAAGTCGCTGTTCGGACGCGCATTCTCCAGCAGCCCCGAAACGCTTTCTCCTTCGATAATCATGTCGACATCGTGGGTGGGGCTGTAGGCTTGACCCACTGTAAAGCCAGCACTCAACTCGACATCGATGTTGACCGCAACACCTGTATCTTCGGCAGTCACAGGCGGTGTGATGGCTTCAACGTCTGCTACTTCTCCTGTAGAGAATCGAGGTCCGACCACCAATGGGATCACCAGTTCGTATTCACCATTCACCCGGTTGACGGGTTGTACGACATGCAACCGAACCGTAATGTCTTGACCTGGAGGGATATTGGCAACCTCTTGGGTAAACAGGTTGGGACGCTGTTGCTCGGTCAGTCCTGCAGCCTGACCGTTTTTCTTGGCTGCTTCGTAGTTTTCACGTGCTTTGGCTTTCTCTTGAATCTCGCCAACGATCTCTCGGTTACCGAGCAATATGGTCATGTCATCAACGGCGGCGTCGCCATCTAGTGGGAAAGAATAGATGGCCTCCATCCACTCATCTGAGTCGTTTCGGAACACTTGTTCCAGTTCGATGTCTGCGACTGAACCGGTAATTTGAACCGAATAGGTACTTGACTCCAAAGGCATCCCATTCGCCAAAGCCAAATTTGAAAACAATAAGAACAACATTCGAACCTCCTGGTGAACAGAGAGTTCGCAAGACCCGTGCCGGCTGAAACAGGTAAAAAATCGTCGTTTTGATATGAATCCAATATTTTGATCTACCAAATCAAAAGTTGGGCTGTGTGTGGGCTTCTGGGTTCCGCTTCTTTGCGTTTCTACCGGGTATCTTCAATCCATCCATTGGCTATCGAGCCATGCGGTACGGCTGAGTAGCCACTGTTTTAGGTGGTCGATTTCCTCTTCGTAGGTTTCTCTATCTTCAGCATCGCCATCATTGGGCCAGATGACCTCTCCAAGCACAGGCCATCGTTCAAAATTTCGAACTTGGGCGCCTTGCAGCAGTGTCGCTGTTGTATCGATATCATTCATCAGCGCTTCATTGGACCAGACCCCAAGCCGATGTTGGGTCCACCGCTCACGCAGTCGGTTTTGGAAGTCAGCATCCGCGAGTAATTGTTCGTACCAGTGAAACCCATTGGGGTTGTCTGCTGGAAATTCCGAATTTTCGTAGTGCCAGCCTTCTGTTTCCCATGATTCGAAGTAGTCCGCGTTGCCCAAGGCTCCATTGTAATCCCATATTGGACCCATATTGAGGCGGCCCTCTCGGGCTTTGTGCATGAATGTGGAAAGCACATAGGCGTCCACATCTCGGCTCATTTCTGCCATCAACATGTGATCGACAAAACTATCGATGTCCGCGAAACCGGTGTGGCTTCCATCGGCTCGTTCAAGTGCTTGCTCAAATTGATTCAAATAGTCTTCAATGTAGGCATGCTGGGAACCTGTCACTTTGTCGGGTTTTGGGTACTCAAGTACAAGTTCGTCTTCGTACAACTCTGTGATCACTTCATGGCCTTCAAGCCAATCCCGCTTCAGTACGTATCCGCCATCTATGTTGGGTGATGTGGTGTCTGTGGGCTCCATTTTTTCCACATTTACACGGTGTTCACTTCGTTTGATTTTCTCCATGAACACATACACGCCGCGGTAGTCTTCTGGACCCAGAACGTCACCACCATCCTCCATGTACAACTCTACGAAGTGTGTTCGTGCCGCATACCGCCCAATGGCGCGGCTCCAGGTGTACATCAGATGGTTTCGCATCAATGTTTTGTCTGAATATGGCGCTTGCAGAACCCAGTCTTCTTCTGTGGGCATGCCAAATGGGGTCAGATCGGCATCNTCACCCGCGTCGTCTCTCCCTTCCAANGCGNATTGCTTCTTTTCGTAGGAAACGGTGCTGTTGCCCCGAATGTGTATTCCCACTTGCCCTGTCCAACTCACGGGGCCATCNAAGCGGGCATCTTCATTGTTTTCGGCTTCGATCAATTCGATGTCTACAGTGACCCATTCCCGATCGTCTATTCGCTCGTCTACGACTACATCTCGCGTATCGATTTTCACGATNCTGACTGCAGTTTGTGGGTTTGGTTCAGTCCAGACCTCTNCGGTGTCAGGCTTTGTGTTGGCTTGAGGCTGTGTACAAGCGGCACAGAAACNCACNAGAANGCCCATGTAGATNTTTTTCATGCCGTCANTGTACGCGATGCCAGGAGCGATGGNTTCAAAATTANTCTTTTGATGGNNCAAACTGTACTGAGGAAGGCGTACAGNTTNGGTTGCGGGTGNCTTTCAAAGATATTGAACAGCAGGGGTCAGCTTGATTTTGCTTTTGGCGAATTCTCCNCGGCCACGACCCACAATGTTTTTGTTGCTATCGTACAGTTCTGCTTCAGCGATGATTCTACGTTCGTTTTGTCCGGTCACATGAGCCACTGCGGTGATTTCACCATCNACCACAGGTTTCAAGAAATCGATTTTAAATGAAGCGGTCAAGACGAACACGTCCGTGATCAAGGAATTGGCNGCGAAGAANGTCGCATCATCGAGCGCCTTAAAGTACACCGAACCATGCATGGCTCCAGCGGTGTGATGAAAGTCATCGCGGACCTGNATGCGAAGCTCTGCCTTTCCTTCTCCGATGCTCAGGTGNGGCCGAAAGAACTCATTGATCGGTGCTGTGGCGTACATCCGCTCCAGCTTTCGATGGTGTTCCATGAACGACTCCTGCGCCAATGCTTGTGTCGGAAATGGTGCGCTTACTGGCAGACCTTTGCTANGTCGGCTGTGACCTTGAGCATGACCTCAGTCCATGTTTTTGATACGCCATCTGCACCCNTATGAAGTGCTTTGCAGGCCTCATGGATGGATGACCANGGGCCATCCAGAGCNAAATCCATCATGTCTACTGTGACCGCAGCNTCTAATTTTCCATCGGTTGTGACTGTGTATTGGAAGTCGAGGTCTTTGCTTACTGCATTCATATCGACCTGAATATTCACGGTTCCCGCATTGTCNTCACCGNTCACTGAAAGCACCTTTCCTCGAATACTGGATGGGTTCGCGAAGAGCGCAAAGTACTTGGTNGCGATNGTTACATTTCTGGGCGCATTGTTGCTTTCTACGGATGCAGGCGTGATGGACATATTGAGTCCTTTTAGTGCATCGCCCATGGTGGGTGCGGGAGAAGTGCTGGCAAACTGGTATTCNTTGAATGTGCCGCTAACCGCTGCTTTTTCGGTTGTTTTGTATGCCGTCCATCCGGGTTTNGCATTTACGATNTGATAGCTNCAGGAAGNCGGTNTGGCATTNTCTCCGCTCTTTTTTGCGGCTTCGGCCGTCTCGCCAAATGAAAGAACCATGAGACCGAAAAAGGCAAAGATAGAGCGCATGNTTTTTCCTGTCGTAAGAAGTTGAATGTCGCCCGTATGTGGGCATGTTGTGTCTANTTTTAGATACCAGACCTTTCANCTATCTGAAACAGACATTTATGACAGTGTTGCACTAATGGCACAGAATAGGACAGGAACAAAGCTTAGAATAGGGCATATTGTAGANAGAAAGTATTGGGGAAGTGTGTGGTGAGTACATCAGCCAAAATAGAGCGCGCAGATTGGCGTTTTGAAAAAACGACCGTTTACCGGCTTAGTCGGCTGGCCACGGTTGTGATTGTTTTGTTGGCGACTCTGACCTANTTCTGGACACCGCAGACACCGATTGAATGGGTTGCAGATGTTTTGTTTCGCACCTACCTCATGTTCCTGGGTACGGTCATGGCCCATGAGTGTACGCATGGGTTGATGGGGAAGACCCGGCGGGCCAACTATTGGTGGGGNCGNATAGCGNTGATNCCCTGCACAGTTCCTTACGTCAANTTTCGCAAGACCCATATGATGCATCATGCGCATACCAACGATCCGGATTTAGATCCTGACTATTGGGTNAAGCCGAATCATTGGTGGGAAGTTCCTTTTCGTGCTTTGAGTGTCCCTCACCATTGGATTGTATGGCTGACTCGCCATGGGAAAATTCATCGNANAGATGTGGTCGAGTGGGTCCTGCACTACTGTTTCATTTTTGCNTTCTACATTTCGATTGGCATGGTGGCGGGCATAGANCGAAGCGCTTGGGGGCTGTTTGTNCCGCTGGTCNTGGTGAGCCACTTGTTGTGGTATCCCTTNGCTTACTACACCCATGAAGGCCATTCGATGGGTGACTCGGANTTTCGTTCTCACAATTACTATGGNCGAACCATGTACTGGCTTACGCTAGGGTTAAGCATGCANCGTGTTCACCACGAACATCCCCGCCTTTCTTGGATAGAGATGTTTCCTTATGTTGAGAGCAATCCAAATGGCTTCTTCTCTGGATGGCGTGACGGCAGAGATATTCGTGTTGAACAAACCAGCGCTTGAGCAGTAAACGGTGACTGCGCCGTCATCTCTGTCTCCGCTGGACTTGATCAGTGCCAAGCTACATCGGCCGACTCGGCCTCTTGATTTTTCTGTGATTCTCCACTTGGAAGCGGGTGCGGTTGTACCGGAAATGTTGAGAAAGGGGGCCGTGTCTGCGACACACCTCTTCCCTACATCAGGTTCGCGAGTGGTCGGTCGTAGTTGGGAGTGGCAAGACACAGACCCTTTTGACATCTACGAAGCGGAAGACCCGCTCGATGCACACACGGCGATTGAAGCTTTTGTCAATGGTGGCAAAGATCCGCACCTTGATGTCCAAGTTCGGCAGTTGTTGGTGAAGACGCGATCTACAAACGAGGTCACGCTCGTCAGTCGCTTTCACCACTGTGCTTTTGATGGGGTCAGTGCGGCTTTGTGGATCTTTCATCAGATGATGGTGGCTTCTGGCCAAGTTGAACCAGAAACATCTTTGGGGTCGTGGGATGGACCAGAGCTGCGGACCCATGATGATCCCAGTCGCAAGTCCGCTTACTCTCATATGGGCGCATCTCGCAGAGTGTGGAGTCCATCCACTAAAGCCAGTCCAGTTCGAAAGTGGCACTCTTGGACGTTGGATGCCAGTCATCACGTCATGGTGAAGGAGAGAGTTGAGGGTGTCACCACCAATGACATTCTATCCGCCAGCATTCTTCAGACCATGGTGGATTGGAATCTTAAACATGGGGTTCAAGCCAACAAAATGGGTTTATGGGTACCCATGAATATTCGTCGTCAGGCTTTTGTAGGCTTTGGTAATGGATCAAGTCGGATTCGAATTTATGCTGACAAGATGCAAGCTGAAACACCGGACGAACGGTATCGAAAGGTACGAGAACAAGTGCTTTGGAGCAAGGACCATGGGGAATGGTATGTGCCAGCAGACAGTGCAATTCTGGGGTTGTCGGACGCATTGATGGTACCCATTCTGAGGGCTTTTTTGGGGCGTCCATGGGTGGATATGGCTTCGGCTCCATTCACACATTTGGAGGACCTTGGTTTGGCATCTCGATTTGCATCAATGGTTCGATCTGCCAGTTGGGTGATCATGTTGCATGAGCGGTTTCCTTTTGGCATTACTGCAGCAAGTGTCGGGTCAGATACGCAGTTCACCATGACCTATGATCCTGGAATGATCACACGAGACCATGTCCTTGCGTTTGAACACATGTTGTCTGAACGAATTGAGATGGACCGAATGGAAGTTTTGGGATGAGGGCTTGGATCCAAGATCAGTTTCGCGCGCTGATCGCTATGAATATTCGTGTCTTGGGACGATGTCTGGAAATGTGGCATGGCCTGCAAGTTCGACGTTTCTCAGATCAGCAAACCCGGCTTCGTCAACAATACGAGGTCAACGCATCGACTCCCATCATTTTGCATGGAGATGTTCTTCAGGCAAAACTTGAGTTGAGTTCGGGTCCTCAGGTTCAATTTGCGACCACATCGGGGTCTTCGGGTACCCCAAAACGAATCCCGTATACAGCCAAGCGGCTCCGGCAGGTCAAGTGGACCTATATGGGTGCGTTTTGTCGGGCATTTGCAGCAATGGAGATCAAGCGGACCAGTTTGTATGTGTTTAGTGCCATCGATAGCGATGATTCGTTGACGGCCATGATGATGGCGGAACGGAATTCTACACCTCCCTATTTTTCAACGCTGCAGGCTCCTTACCGGGTGCATGGCCACCCAATCATGCGAGCGCTTGCAGAACAGTATGGCGCCCCGGCAGTTCGCTTGTGGGTCATGGTTCAGTCGAATCCAGGTTCTTTGTATGCGACAAACCCATCCACATTGGCCTTGTTCATGGACAAGTTGGGCCAAGAATGGGACCAAACCACCAAATTGGTTCGAGAGTGGTCGAAGTATCCGGAGCAGTTTGATCGTCGAATCCACCGAGTCGCCCGTAGAATTGAGTCTGTGGGCGCCAAAAAGCGGATGGATCGGATCGCTCAACGACTTCGCCCCTTATCTTTTCATGAATGTGTGCCAGGGGTTGCCTTTCTTTGTTGTTGGGATGGTGGCTATGTGCGTACATACCTGACCCGGGTGCGCAACCATCTGGAAGAGGACAAGGTTGTACACCTTCCGATGTACAGCATGTCCACAGAGACGGTAGAAACGATTCCACACTTTGAAGGAGACGTCATCCGTTTCCTGCCAATTGCTCCCGGCGTTTTGTACGAGTTTTTACCCGTTGACGCAAAGCCAAATGTGACTGAATTGCTCAAGCCAAGTGAGCTGCAGATGGAAGAGTCCTACAGCATGGTGGTGAGTGATGGTTGGGGGCTGACTCGATACCACACAGAAGATGTTTTTCGGGTGGCAGGGATGGTGAATGGCATTCCTGATTTACGCTTTGAGCGTCGTCTGGGCTTGTCGTTTTCTTTTACTGGCGAAAAACTCTCTGGAGATCACGCCCGGTTTGCCCTCGACGTATTGAGCCATGAACGAAAGGATCTGGTTGGCGTACCCTGGATGACGCTTGTGCCATCCGCGACACCCAAGCCCCACTACAAGGTGTTGTTGGCGGTGGATGCTGCTGTACTGGGTCGCAGCCGAGTTGAATCGATTGTGGACGAGGCCCTCATGTCGATCAATAGCGAATATGCAGACAAACGAAAAAGTGGGCGGCTGGATGGCCCACACGCAGTATGCATGTCGTTTCCGACAGCATTGCAGAAGGTAGGTGGGCAGCCTCCTGGCCGAAACTGGGAAGCTCAGTTCAAGTTCTTACCGCTCGTTCCGCGCACCTGGGAAACCCTCGGTGTCGCGGACGAGGAGTAGAGCTATCTGTCGCTTGTGACCAGTGTGAAGTCGGATGCTTCCCAGCCATGCACACCGATGTGAAGCATGCCGCTTTCGTCCGCTTCATAGTCGAGTGTTTCGTTACCCGAATAGGTGTATGCCCGTTCGTCATAATCGTTGGTGGTCGGAGGGTTGTTGAACCGTAAGTACAGATCGATGTCTGTTTCTGAGTGTGTTTCCACCCGGACCTTTTGTCCATCCTCGACTTCAAGCACGTACAAGGCCATCTCTTGGAAATCAACGAAACTGCTTTCGTTGAGGTGTGTAGATGGGTCGGACTCTTCAGCGATCTCTTCGTCGGAAACAGCTTCAGAATTGTAGCTGATGGTGAGTTCGACATCGGCCGATTGCCATCCGTTCACAGACACATAAACGGGGCCGTTGGCTTCTACAGCACACTCTTCATTGGAGTGGGTTGAGTATGGCCTGCAGGCATAGTTGGATGAAGTTGGCTGCGCCCCTGTCTGTACATAAATGTCCGCATCGCCAGTCCCTGAAAGGGTGGCTTCCAGGGTCCCATTGACGTCGAAGGGTCCGTAGTGCTTCCAGTCGCCCTTTTCGAGTTCGAAACTCTCTGTGATGGCTTCCACTCCCGTGGAACCTTCTACTTCCGGCTCTTCAGTGATTTGAGAAGCATCGATGAGTTCCTTTACGAGATCCCAATTCATGGAGCCACCCGCAGGACGAGGCCAGTTGGAACGTTCGATGGGTAGCCATAGGAAGTCGGGGTGGTTTCGCTTGCTGGTGCCTATCCATTCACCACCAATGATGTTGTTGTTACCATCGATTTCAAGAACGTATTGGTACCGATCAGTGCGGGTATAATTGTCCACTGTGTCTGCTAGGTTTCCATCCGTTTCAGACTCTGATTCCGCCATGTAGTCGACTTCAAGTTTCACATGGTAAAACGATTCGGCATCTTCATTGAACTCATACTCAACGGCGTCCGTAGTGGTGTCGGCATGGGGATCTTGAACGGTCACGTTTACATCGAAATCGCCGGGAGAATATCCGTGGATACTCACGTAGACCTCAGTGTCGCCTTCACTGGCCGTTAGTTCACAACTTTCGTTGGAGTGGGGACGGTAGGGCCTGCAGTCATAGGTGCCTTCGTTGGGTTCCGAACCGAACCGAACGTAGAGATCAAGATCGCCTTCGGACCCTTCCATCTCGATATTTACCAACGCATCTTCGATGACTGTATATGGTCCTTTGTGCAGCCACTCCCCTTGTCCTAAATCTCCTGAGAAGCCAAATGTTCCACCAACAGATTCAGTGGGTTCTTCGTCGTCTGGGACCCCAATAAGTTCATGGGCTCGGTCTACCGTGATGGGTTCCATTTTCGTAATGCGGTAGGCGCGGAGGGGTTGGTTCCATACTTGGTCATCAAAGGTTCGATCTTCTACGAATGACTCGCCTTTGATTCCAAGAAAGTTGGCGAGCAGTACGTGGTAAGTGCCAGGATTGGTGTCGCGACACTCTTCGTCTTCACCCGTTGGCCGGTCGTACTCGTCGTACTCGATTTCGTCTTCCGAGTCGTCTTCATTACAACGAAGAGAGACAAACTTTGAGCGAGTTCGGTTGTAGGCCAGTGTGGCAATGGCTTTGATGTCGTTGATTTTGAATTCAACACCATTTCGCGTCACTGGTTGTTGGGGTTCTGGTTCCAAGATGGCAACAGGCGCCCATGCGTGACAAATTCCCCACCAAGTGGGAATACAGTAACCGTCTTCGCTACCCTCACGTTTCGCGCAAGACTCTCCAATCGCGGAGTCACAGTCGCTGGTTGTTTCACATTCGGTACGACTGCTCTGCTTATCAATGCCGTGATGTTCACTGACATGGTCTTCAAAGTCGTCCACACCAAACGCTGCACCATATTTCGCGGCGGGCGATAGAGAATCTTCCCCATCCCATTTGTAGTTGATGCTGTCTTCGTACACAGGCCAGTAAGAACCTGCCCATGGAACTTGTGTTGCTTCACCTTCAATCGGCAATGCGTCTACATTGTATTCCAGTTCATCAGAGAACAAAGCGGGGTTGTCTTGATCAGACCAGGCCTCGGTGGGTTCGACATTGTCGGGTTTGTCGTTTGAGGAGGAGCTTGAAGAACTGATTGTATCGAAAGAGTCGGTGCTCTTGATGCCGTTGTTTTCACAAGCAGCCATAGTCAAGACGGTAAACAAATAGATGATGGTACGCATAGGAGTACACCTCGCAACCGGGTTGGGGGGGTAGGTTGAGGCGCACTTTGTACACGGAAGCATGTGTCGCTTGTGTGACAGAGATCCAATGTCGCCCATTTGTCACAATCGCTCTGTGATAGAAATGAGTCATGACTTCATCTGTGGCGCTGATTGACCCGTTGGCAGAAATCGATGGGCGCAAAGTATTCTTTCTTCGGGACACTTTCGGTGGAGAAGTCCCGCTGTCTTGTCCCTATCCACCCCTTGAGTTGGCCTTTACGGCAGCCCTTTTACGTGAGGGGGGGCATCACTGTGAACTGATTGCTGCAAATGTTCGTGGACTTTCCCATGCTGCTGTGGCCCAAAGTCTGAAAGAGAGTTCGCCTTCCATTGTTCTGGTGCCTTCAGCATGGGGAAGTGTGGATGATGACAAGCGTTTGTTGGAAATATTGAGGGCGGCATTACCAGATTCGGTGTTGTGCCTTTCGGGTCCAAATGTGACGGCCAGTGCCGAGCAGGTTTTATTGGATTCCGAAGTGGATGTTGTCATCCGTGGCGAACCGGAGGAGGCAGTGCGGTTGTTGGCCGATGGCGTGCCGTGGCGTGAAATTCCGAACCTGGCTTTTCTGGAGGACTCTTCGGTTCAATTGACACAGAGGCGGCTTCCTCCAGGTTGGGTGACACAGCCAATGCCTGCCCGTGACCTGCTTGATCTGAATCACTACACGATTCCATTTTCACGGAGAGGCCCTGCGACAACTGTGTCGACTACTCGTGGTTGCGCCCACGCCTGTACATTTTGCCCAAGCCAAATTTGGCACCACCGAGAGGTTCGGTCCCGTCCCATTGACTTGGTTGTCGCCGAGTTTCAAGAATTGGTGGGCAGGTATGGTGTTCGAGAGATTCATTTTCGAGACGATACGTTCACGGGTGACCATGAGCGGGTCCACGCTCTTTGTGATGCCATGGATTCCGCAGGATTGGATTTGAGTTGGCGATGTTTTGGCACTGTGTCTACGGTGAATGCGGAACTGCTGCGGCGTATGAAGGCTTCTGGATGTTTTCAGGTTTGCTATGGCTTTGAGTCGGGAGATGATTCGGTTTTAAGGAAAACGGGTAAAGGGACGACGGTTGCTCAGGGTGTTGATGCTGCACGATGGACTCATGAAGCAGGCATGGAGGTCAGCGGTACCTTCATGGTTGGATTAGAAGGCGACACGGCGGAGAGTGTGAACAAGTCCATTTCCTTCGCAATCGGAAACGACCTCGACTATGTGCAGGTCAATGTGGCTGTACCTCTGCCGACCACTGGCTTTGGGAAGAGACACGATAGAAAAGGCTTGGATTCACGCCCAGAAGAGTTTCGTTGGATTGGTGCAGATCCTTCTGAGTCAGCCACACTGACTGCAGGCAAAATGTCTCATCAAGTGCGGCGTTTCTATCAGCGCTTTTATTTGCGACCTGGCTATGTGGCCGGCCGACTCACATCGAGTCGAGGGTTGCATGCTTTGTGGAGTCATGCGCGCTTGGGTGGTCGCATGGTCAAGGCCATTGCNATGTCGCGATGATCGGTCAGTTACACTCTTGGATTCTTGAGGTGTAGTCGGCTCCACACCAACAGTCCCAAGGGGCATCGCAGTCTAAGGTGCAGTCGTAGAGCCAGTCTCTTTCTACGCCGCAATAAGGGTACGTGCTTCCTCTCCAGCCTTCCGGTTCTCCAAAGCAAAGTTCTGTACCCAGACCCGATCCACATTCTCCCAATTCTGCCCACCGGTATGTTTCCCAGCCGTCGCAGTTGTAGTCGTAGTTCCCACATGCTGTTGGATTGGAATCTGTGTGGGTAGAACCGTCGTATGCATCCCTGTCGCTGTCGCAGCAGTCCGTACTGTCGACTGCATCGTAATCTGCGACATCTCCCGCCTCGCACAAACATAGAAACTCGGCAGAGCCTTGTCCGTCCCCATCTTCATCGAGGTAAAAGCGGTCACAGCCGATGGCGTCGATGTCGATGCGATCATCGCAGTCGTTGTCGATGCCATCGCAGACCTCTGTTGCTGACGGGTATGAATCATCATCTTCGTCATCGCAATCGTCATTGTTGTCTACGTAGCCAGAGGGTTCATCACAGGCGTACAAGTAAGTGGATGATGTTCCATACCCATCTCCATCTGCGTCACGGAACCAGAGCGTCTTTCCGGATGCGTCCGCGCCGTCTGCTGAACCATCGCAATCCTCGTCTGTGTCTCGCGCATCACAAACTTCGGTTGCTCCAGGGTGGATGGAATCATCTCCATCGTCACAGTCTGTCGAGTCGGCAACATAGTCCGGTGGGGGTTCACAAGATGTACGACTGTCTGTAGTGGAGCCGTAGCCATCATCATCTGCATCGTGGTACCAGACGGAAGCATCGAAGGCATCGTCATCATCGACGATGCCATTGCAGTCATCATCGATGTCGTTGCAGGTTTCCAATGCTCCTGGATGAACACGGCTAGAACTGTCGTCGCAGTCTTCTCCGTCGCAGGATGAATATCCGTCACGATCATCGTCCGTCCCTGGATCATCACCGTCGATTAGATCGTTGCAGTCGTTGTCGACCTCATCGCAAATTTCGATGGCACCTGGATGCAGATCTTCATCTGCATCATCACAATCTCCGATGCTTAGTTCTTCTGTGCCACACACTTCAGCGATGGAACCTTCACAGGTCGTGACCTCTTCGCTTCCTTCGCAGTAGCAGTCGCCATCATCATCGTATGCGATGGTGCCTTCATCGATGTCGCCATCGCAATCCTCGTCTACGCCATTCACGTATTCAAATGCGCCCGGGTACACAGAGCTTGAAGTGTCATCGCAGTCGCCATCGAGTTCGGTAAAGCCATCCCCATCGTCATCGGTGGTATCAGAATCCTCATCGATCAAATCGTTGCAGTTGTTGTCAATCCCATCGACGACCTCGGGGGCTGCAGGGTGGATGGCGCCGTTGTCATCATCACAATCACCGTCAATCTCTGCATAGCCATCGCCATCACCATCGTGTTCTTCAGCGGGCATGATTTCAAAATCATAGACTTGATCTTGGTCTGTTTGACCGAGCGGGTCTGTGACCTCTGCGACGATATCTACGATGCCGGGACTCAGGGTCACAGAGCAGCTTCCGACCCCTTCTTCATCGGGTTCATCCGTACAAGTGGAGATGGTTTCATCTTCGACCAGGATTGAAAATGTGATCATTAGATCTTGTAGGTCATCATCGTCATCGTCGACCACAGCAGAGAGGTTCAGCGGTTCTCCTTCGACTCCGAATTCATCATTGTCTGGGCTGAGGATGGCGATGCTGGGTGGTTCACCCTCTTCGATCATGTTCACGAGAATGGATGAACTGGCTTCGCCATCGTTGGGGTCCCATACGGTTGCTGTGATGTTGTGTGCCCCGACACTCAGGGTGTCGGTTTCAAACGTGGAGTCACCGTCTTCATCTGCCGTTGAAGAGTGAAGGTCCCCGTCGATGTCGCTGGTCCAAGTGACAGTCAGTTCTGTATTTGGTGATTCGTCATCCGACACGCTAGCGATGAAGCGGATCTCGCTGAGCAGTGGATATGCCGCTCCATATGATGGCTCTTCGATGTCAATATTTGGATTGGTGTTTTCTGTGCCGCTGGGGGGTTGCTTTCCGCCTTCAGAACACGCCGTTGTGATCGCGAAAACCATTGCTGTGATGAAATGTCGCATTGTGCCTCTTGAGTGGATCATGCCGTCCCTGTGATGGCCTGTGCAAGTAGACGGTCTATTCGCATGGGAAGATGTCCAGAACAAAGTCTCCAACAGCCCCTGTAGAATAACCATCGACCACCATCACGATGGTGTCTCCTTCTTCTCCATCGACTTCTAGATATGAAGTGAAAATGGTTGGAAAGTCTTCATCATCATTGCAAGCAATTTGCCCGGTGCAACGTAGGTCTTCGACCCCGATGTGCCGCAAAACCGTGTCGAAGCTAGACAAGGCTGTAGAGAAGCTGTAGCAGCCCGTTTCTGGAAAGGTCCATTGTACGGCCCAGTCGGACGCACCAAAGCTTCCACACTCTCCTTCAAATTCATCTCCTATACCTGCAGTGCTGCCAGTGGAGGCGGCGCCTCCAACCATGCTGCCGATGGTTTCGTCTGCGCAATCGACTAGTGCTTCTGGGGGAACGCCTGTGTCGTCGGCATCGGCATCGGCGTCCGCATCGGCATCGGCGTCCGCATCGGCATCGGCGTCCGCATCGGCAT
>PALY01000085.1 GCA_002707085.1 Deltaproteobacteria bacterium | reverse complement strand
ATCGGCATCGGAATCAGCATCGGCTGGGGCTTCACCCGTGTCATCGGCATCGGAATCCGCATCGGCGGGCGCTTCACCCGTGTCATCGGCATCGGCATCGGCTGGCGCTTCACCCGTGTCATCTGCGTCGGCATCCGCATCCGCATCGGCATCGGCTGGCGCTTCACCCGTGTCATCGGCATCGGCATCGGCATCTGCGTCGGTCACCGTCGGATCGTCTGGGCTTGTTGCAGACGTATCGTCAGATTTAGGGTCACAAGCGATGGTGAGGGAGAGTAAAGCTATCGAGAAAATACGCATGAGTGCCGCCGGTGTATCAGTGGACGGTCAGTGTACAATTATCGGTATAGCTTGGTGATTTCTTCGCTGAATTTATCGTTGATAAATCTACGTTTTAGCTTCATTGTTGGTGTCAATTCACCCGTGTTTTCACCCAATGGAGATGGGAGTAGAAACCATTTTTTGATGGTTTCATGTTTTGGGAAACGGGTGTTTACTGCGTTCACATGGTCGTTAATTTGGTCGATAACGGCTGGGTTTTGCACCCAGTCAGACAGACTTCCTGGCCATTGATTTGCATTGGCTGCAGATTGAAAAACCTCTGGGTCTGGGGCCAGAAGTGCGACCAAATACGGTTTGTCGTCGCCAATCACTACCGCTTGTCCCACAAGCCCTTGTTCCAAGGCTTGCTCGATGGGGGTGGGCGCAATGTTCTTGCCTCCAGCCGTGACGATAATTTCCTTTTTCCGACCAACGATTCGTACAAACCCATCCTCGATGACACCCAAATCTCCTGTTTTGAACCAGCCAGACTCGGTGAATGCTTCTTGGGTTGCTTGTGGGTCTTTTAAGTACCCACCAAAAACACCGGGACCGCGCACCAACAGTTCGCCGTCTTCTGCGACACGCACATCCGTCCCATTCAATGGTTTTCCGACGGTTCCAAATCGGAAATCGTGGGTCCCATTCGCTGTGGCAGGAGCCGATGTTTCTGAAAGCCCCCACCCTTCTCGAACGGAAATTCCAATGGCTTCAAACCACAGAGCGAGTTCCGGATCTAGGGCGGAACCACCGCATATCAGAAGTCGAAGTCGCCCTCCCAGGCCCGCTTTGATTTTAGAGAACACCAGGCGTTCTGCGAGCCGATGTTGTGCGGCCAATCTCCATCCCACCTTCTGCTTTGACCATGTTCGGTCATTGACTGCATGTCCGACGGCGATGGCCCAGTTCAAGATGGTGTGTGCTTCTTGCCCACGTTCTTGCGCTTGTGCTTCGACTTTTGCTCGGATCTTCTCCATCATTCGAGGTACGGTCGCCATCACCTCGGGGCGGGCGATCTGTAGGGTCGCAGGCAGTTCGTTTATGGATGGAGCAAACCAGCCTACGATTTGATCGACCAAACCCCGGTATTGCGTGAACCGTTGCAATACATGAGAGAGCGGAAGGAAAACGATGGACTGCTCGCCTGGACGTAGCCCCATCCGTTCACGGCTGGCATCGATAATGGCGCTAAAGTTTGAATGCCGAAGGACCACCGCTTTGGGGGATCCTGTGGTTCCAGATGTGTAGATGTATGTCGCGATGTCTTCGGGTCGCACTTCTTCGATGCGCTGCTTTAGCCACTGTTGATCCGGCCGTGCGGGCGTAAGTTGGGGGACGACTTGGTTGGGGTACAGCGAAAAGATGTGTTGCAAGTCGAAAAGATCTTCGGTGTGTGGAAGAAGCCTCTGCGCTTGGGCCACATCTTCCACGAGAAGAATCGCGGATTCTGAATGTTCCAGTTGTGTGCTGATCTGTTCTGGGAGAAGGGTTGGGTAAATCCCCACCGTGATGCCACCCAAACACTGAATCGCCATATCGACCAGAGTCCAGCGATCGCTTGTGTTGGCGACGATGGCGACAGGTGTGCCTTTGGATACGCCCAAGCTGTGAAGTCGCTGAGCTATGCCAGCAACTTGAAGATGAATCTGGCCATATGTGGCAGGAATCCAACCTTGGGGACCTTCGGTGGTCACGGGTTCTAAGGTCGAAAGAAAGAATTGATCGTCTTCGATTGGACCCGGATCGGGGGTCCATGCAGCAATCGTGTCTGGGTGTTGGGTCACGCAGTCCAGGAAGATTGTGGCAATGGTTTGCATGGACGGCAGCTAACGAGTCGAATGGTGCTGGTCACACGTTAGGCTCTCTCATGCATACTGCCTTTCTGCTTGCCGCTGGTTTTGGGACCCGCCTTCGTCCGCTCACAGAGGCTCGCCCAAAGCCGCTTCTACCTGTGTGTGGAATCCCCATGTTGGACTATGCGTTGGCCCATGTGCGGTCACATGGACACTCCAAGGTGATGGTGAATGCTCACTACCTTTGGCAAGACGTCGCTGTGTGGGCCGAAGCGAACGATGTGACCTTACAAGTAGAACTTCCGATCGTTCTGGGTACGGGTGGGGGTCTGCGATCCGCTTTGCCCAATCTGGGAGATTCTGTTGTCATTGTGAACGCCGATATTTTGAGCGATGTTGATCTGACGGCTTTGGTGAATGCGATTCCAGAAAACGGCGCCTCTATGGCGCTTCGCCATGATGCGGATGCAAAGAACATAGGCCCAGTGGAAGCAAATGATGCGGGAACTGTGGTTCGCATCACCCAAGTGGTTCCGAGCGATGAAGGTGTTTCAGGAACGCACTTTACAGGGGTTCACGCCATGTCGAATGCCGCCATTGCTCGAATTCCCGATGATGGTGAACAATGCGTCATCCGGACCAGCTACAAAGAGATGGTGCCCAAGCACCGGGTTGGCAGTGTGCTGCATGCGGGTTCGTGGGTGGATGTGGGGAAACCAGGGGCCTACTTAGAAGCCAATATGGCCGTTCTGGATGGGCGTGTACCCACTCCCATTGACCCTTGGACAAGAGGGAGCAAAGGCGATGGCGGCTCATGGGTGGGGCCGAATGCACGGGTTGATGGAAAGATTGACCACTCTGTGATTGGGGCTGATGCCGTTGTCCCGGTTGACGCATCATTGAAAAACTGTGTCGTATGGGACGGTGTCACAGTGCCCGCTGGCGCCCATGAGAATGTGATTGTTTATGACGGAGGATCACTTCTTCAGATCGACTGAGTCATTTCCCGCAGTAGCGTTTGATCTCTTTCACCACGGCTTCTTGTGCTTTCTTGACTTCATCTGGATTGAGCCATGATGTCCGCTTGGGAGCGGAGGTGTAGTACATGGGTAGGCTGCAAATGCTCTTGTACGCTTTTCCACCCTTCCGGATGTAGCCAGAGTGAATGTCTCCCGCTTTGCCTGCCCAATCTTTGATGGGTCCGTCGTACATAAAAGAGATTTCTTTGTCCCGAATATTAATCTCTGTGATGCGCGCGCAGTTCAGTGGACAATAGGCGATTCCACCTGTTTCTGGCGCAATGTCATCCAATGTTGTTGTGGTGTGAACCTTGGAGATGCCCAAGAAGTGAACCCCCTGTTGGTCTTTGCCACCCCATTTGGCGACTGTGTCCGAAATGTCGGCCACCACCAGTGGAATGGAGCGTGGGTACACATATTTGCCTACATCCGTCTTTTTGATCGGTTTTGGAACCGTGTCGAAGATTTCTTGGAGAACAACTGCTTCCATTTCCCTGGCGGACTTTTTCCACCAATCCTCTGGCTTGGTTTGCGTAGGTGTTTCACTTTCTTCGGGCGGCGCATCTGTGGTCTCGGTTTGATTCGATTCCGAGGGTTGACCCTCTGTAGGCGCAGTTTCTGGCGTTTTCGTTTCGTCTGCAGCCGTTGTCTCGGTGGCTGGAGTCGGTGCGGGAGTTGGCGTTGGGTTTACGCATACCGCCGCTTCGCAAATGCGGTCACCTTTGCAGTCCGTGTCCTTTTCACAGCCCGCATGGGCATTGGCTGAGAACAAGGCTGTTGTCAGCAAACTGAAGCCGATGAATCGGATGTTTGTCATGATGTCTCCATCGGGAACACGGTTTCGAGATGGCCGATCCGTGGGTACTTGTAGTCATAAGCTTAGGCGCTTTGGTTCGCCCAATCAAAATGCCGTCAAAGACTGAGCTTCTTTGTCGAGGATTGGACGAATGGATCGATGTGTCCTATACTGGACATCTGTTCACCCCCGGAACTCATGCGCGTCTTCGGAATCGACCCTGGATCTACCGCGACTGGCTACGCTATCGTAGAGCGTACAGGCGGACGTTTCGTATTGCTGGATGCGGGTGTCATCCGTACAAAAAGCTCGGACCCGATACCGAATCGATTGCGGACGATTCACCAGGGGTTGAATGCGTACATCACGGTTGCCAATGCAGACTGTGTGGCCATCGAGTCGATTTTTCGGCATCGCTCATCGGAGAGTGCGCTGCGTTTGGGGCAAGCACGCGGTGTGGCCTTGTTGGCTGCAGCGCAGCACGAGCTTGAAGTGTTTGAATACAACGCAATGACGGTGAAGAAAACGGTTGGTGGGCATGGTCGTGCAGGAAAACCGGAAGTCGCACGCATTGTGGGGCGACTGGTCGGCGGAAACCATGACCTCGCTTCAGATGCCTCCGATGCTGCAGCCATTGCGATTACTCATCTGATGCACAGTCCGTTCCATCGGACACGTCAAAAAAGGAGAGCAACCTGATGATTGCAATGCTTCGAGGAGCGGTCGCTCATCGAGATGTGGATCACGCCGTCGTGGACGTGAATGGCGTTGGATACCTGGTGTATATGCCGGCCCTTGTCGTAGAAGACATCGGTGAAGGTCAAGACGTGTTGTTTCACATCTCTACCCAGGTACGAGAAGATGCCATCACTTTGTATGGTTTCCTCAGCATGGAAGACAAACAAACATTTGAGATGCTTCGTGAAGTCAACGGGGTGGGGCCTCGGACAGCACTTGGAATCTTGTCGCAGATGTCTCGAAACGATTTGCATCATGCGATTTCAAATGAAGAGATCTCGTCGCTCACCAAACTAAAAGGACTGGGTAAGAAAACGGCAGAACGATTGTGTTTGGAGTTGAAAAACAAAATTCCACAGACCTTCACTCCGGTGACGGTCAACGGGAAAGCGGTAGAGGCCGATCCCTTGCCATTGGCGTTGGCCCGCCTCGACTATCGCAAATCTGAGATTGACCGTGCGTTGAATGCAGAAGATGTGCCCGGTTTCGATGAAGCGCCTGTAGGGGCGCGCCTTCAGGCCGCACTCCGCGTCCTTGCGCGACCCATGTGATGACAGGATAGGGAAGAGCAGTGAACGAATACGATACCTTTGATGACGGCCTTGAGCGTTTTGTTGATCCTGCAGAAGGAGAAGAGCGCGGAGACCCAGCATTGCGTCCTCGCAATCTGGATGAATACGTTGGCCAAGCCCGTGCTGTAGAAAATTTGCGGGTTTACATCCGCGCGGCAAAAGCGCGTGGTGAAGCCATGGATCACGTTTTGCTTTCAGGCCCACCCGGGCTGGGAAAGACATCGTTGGCGCACATTGTTGCGGAAGAATTGGGCGTTGAAATCCGACCGACATCGGGTCCGGTCATTGAACGTGGCGGTGATCTGGCAGCCATCCTCAATTCTCTTGGTCCAAGAGAAGTGTTGTTTATCGATGAGATTCATCGTCTCAATCGGGCCGTAGAAGAAGTTTTATACCCAGCACTAGAGGATTTTCGAATCGACGTCATGTTGGGACAGGGTCCAGGCGCTCAGTCGGTGAGCATCGATTTGCCTCGATTCACCTTGGTGGGGGCCACTACGCGCGCAGGTCTTCTGACCCGTCCGCTACGAGATCGCTTTCCCATTCATTTCTCCATGGAATTTTATGGTGCTGATGAGTTGGCAGAAATCATTCGACGCAGCGCTGATCGGATGGGTATCGATGTCACGCCAGAAGCTGCATTGGCCCTGGCTCGTCGTTCTCGCGGAACGCCGCGCGTTGCAAACCGTTTGCTTCGAAGAACACGTGACTTTGCCGAGGTCGAAGGTTCTGGCACTGTAGACCCTGCGATGGTGAAGTTGACCCTGGATCGACTCGGTATCGATGATGAAGGGCTCGACCCAATGGATCGAAAGATCCTTGAAACTGTGGCGCACAAATTTGATGGCGGACCCGTCGGTATAGATTCCTTGGCCACAGCCATTGGCGAAGAAGCGGACACGATTGAAGATGTGTACGAGCCTTTTCTGATTATGTGTGGTTTTCTTCAGCGAACCCGTGCTGGTCGAATCCTGACCCAGTTGGGGCGTCGCCACCTTGGTTTTCCCGCCCCCGAAGGCAAGCTGTTTTGATTCCTGTTTGGATGCTGGCTGCTGCCTTCGCATCGGAGCCTATCGAGCTTTTCGTGGGTGGAACGACTGTTGTTGCAGAGGTTGCAGATACACCGGTAGCACGGCGTATGGGGCTGATGGGACGCGCCAGTTTGTCTCCAGATTCAGGCATGTTGTTCGTGTTCCCAAAAGAGTCGGAGCGCAGCTTTTGGATGAAAAACACCCCCTTACCGCTCTCCATTGCCTACATGGATGCCAAGGGGCGAATTGTACACATGGCGGACATGACGCCACTTAGTACCGATCCAGTCCCGTCCAATTTACCGGCTTTGTATGCTTTGGAAATGACCCAGGGTTGGTTCAAGTCGCACGGGGTCATGGTGGGACAGACGGTGACGGGCGTCCCGGGTCCAGCGAGCCAGTGACGCCGCAACATACGATAGCGGGTGTGGTGGAAGCTTCGGGAATTGCACTTCATTCAGGTGAAACGGTCCGTGCTGTATTGATGCCAGCTGAAGCAAATACCGGCATCGTGTTTTCTCGGGTGGGGCACCAAGAGGTCATTCCCGCTTCTGTGTCTTCTGTGGTGAATACACAACTGGCCACAACCTTGGGAAAGGGTCCGGTCACGATTCAAACGGTTGAACATCTCATGTCGGCACTCTGGGGTGTGGGAGTAGACAATGTTCAGATTGAAGTCGAAGGTTCGGAACTCCCGGCTCTGGACGGTTGTGCAATGGAGTGGGTGAAATTGCTCCAAGGTGTAGGTTTGAAGCCGCAGTCATCGTACAGAAAGTTTATCCACATCATGAAACCCGTAGAGGTCCGTGATGGCTCTCGGTGGGCGCGGCTGGAGCCGGCAAACGGCATGCATTTGGATGTCACCATTGACTTTGAAGATGTTCATGTGGGTCGTCAGCGGTTTTGTCTCGAACTTTCATCTGCCCGTTTTGTTTCCGAATTGGCTTGGGCCAGGACGTTTGGATTTGAAGCGCACGTACCCGCGATGAAAAAGATGGGCTTGGTGCGGGGAGGTTCTTTGAAAAATGCCCTGGTATTCGGGACTGAAGGACCACTGAACCCGGAAGGTCTGCGGGCAGTTGATGAACCTGTACGGCACAAGATGTTGGATGCATTGGGCGACCTGGCGCTACTGGGATTTCCCATCGAGGGACGTTTGGTCGCAGAGCGCCCGGGGCATGAAATCATCGTGGATTTGTTGAGGCAAGTACAGAAACAGTCGTCTTGCTGGGAGACTCGTTGACATCTCCACCCTTGACAGGTGGGGACCAGAAGGGCAATCTAAGGACCACTCAGTCACAGGAATATTCAATGGAATGGCGCCCTTCTCCGCGGCCGAAACCTCGCCCGCAGGACCCACAATAGGTTCACGTACACCCGCAGTCTGACTTCGCCCAATTCGGGTAAAGGGAAACCATGTCTCTGCGCGATGCACAGCCAATCGATGGCATACCCTTGCCGGTTCTGGAAGGAACGGGTCCGTTTTCGTGTGTGAATTTAAAGGAATGGGTGGGTCGCCGTTTTACGCTTCCAGCAGGAAACCCTGAATTGCTGGCGATTCACGATGGCGCGGCTGCATCTCATCCGGCACTCGATAATCTGGTAGGGATGCGNAGATGGTGGTTTGAACATCCNGACTGGATGGACTTCTTGCACCCAGACTCCCCGGGCCACAATGACAAGTTGCTGGAACGGGAGTTGTATTTGGAACACTGGGCGTCCTTTATTCCTGAAGGTTGTCGTGTGATGGATTTGGGCGGCGGGATCGGCAGATTCACCCAGTGGTGTTTGGATCAAGGTTGTGAAGTTGAATTGGTGGATCCAGACCTCCGGAGTATTTGGGCTGCGGTTCATCATGCAGCGGGGCGCGCAGGTCAGCTCGATGTACATTGGTCTACAGGCGATCAATTACCAAACATAGAGCCAGTGGATGTGGTGATTGCAGCCGAAGTCCTTTGTTATGTGCCGGATCCAACAACGGTAATGCAGGCCATTCGAANGNTCCTCAANCCAGGGGGCTGTATTTTNGCGAGCGTAGAGGCACGCTATGGCTGGGCGATGGGGCCGGATGTGGCAGAAGGAAGCCTCGGAGATCTCTTTGATACAGGGATTGTGCATGTTCCAGGAGATCGATGGGTGCGCACATTCACAGAGCAAGAATTTCGTGACCTGCTCGACGGTGTGTCCATCCAGTTGTTTGAACCGAGCCACTATGTGCTGAGTGGTCCATTTGAAGCGGCTGCCGGAAATGCCGATTTACAAGCCATTAAGGACTTTGAAGTTCGGCTCCGTGCGGACCCGATTACGCGCCCATTACACCGGGCTTGGATGGCGGCGGCCGTCCTTGACGGGTAGAGTGGCCCATGCGCGTTTTAATTGTACAGCCCCCTCGTGGATATTGGCCCTATGTGTCCGAGGGCGACAACTTCTTGGTTCAACAGGCGCTACCAGCCCTGGGTGCAGTGGCGAGAGAAGAAGGACACGAAGTTCAAATCATTGATTGTATGCCCATGAGAATGGGCTGGAAGTCGTTGTTTGAGTTTGTCCGCGAATTTCAGCCTCATGTGGTGGGCTGCGGAGAAAATCACGCCCTTTATATCAACGAAGCACTCCGGTTTTTCCGGCTTTGTCGTGAAGCAGCACCTGAAGCCAAAACTGTGGCAGGGGGGGGACATTTTACGAACCTTGCCCACCGGTATGCAGCCCATCCTGACATTGACGCCATTTGTATCGGAGAGGGAGAGGCCACGTTTGCTGAGCTTTTGAATGCTTTTTCCAAATCTGACCCAGATTTGAAGAATGTGGATGGCATAGCCTTTGGTGAAGGCGACTCGTTCATCCAGACACAGCCCCGAAAGCTCATCAAGAATTTGGATGACATTCCAATCCCTGCCTACGATTTGCTTCCCATGCACATGTATGGTCGTTCCCGGTATTTATTTTCACCTTCAGGGGCGACGATTCACCATTCTCGTGGTTGTACATCCAAGTGTAGTTTCTGTGCATGGTGGACCACCATGGCGGATAGAAAGGTCCATGATGATGGAAGCACCACACTTTCACCCCGATGGAGAACGAAGTCCGTTGATCGTGTGATGGAANAGATGGAGTTGCTGTACTACCGGTACGGAAAACGTGGGTTTGTGTGGGTGGATGAGAGTTGGAACATCGATCCTCGGTTTAATGTTGAATTCTCCGAGGCCATGATCGAGTCTGGGATGAAGACAAAGTGGATGACCTTCATGCGCGCAGATTGCGTTGTGCGTGATGAAAAGAAAGGCATTTTGGAACAACAGGTTCGTGCAGGTCTCCGTCACATTTTGATTGGCGTAGANCGGGCAGAAGACGACACACTAAAGGGCCTGGACAAGCGGTTTTACGCGGGTGGTGTTGCAGAACAGGCCATTCAAATATTCAAAGAGAAGTACCCAGAGGTTTTCATTCAGGCGACCTTCATTGTTGGCGTGAAGGAAGAGAACCGGAAAACACTTCAGCGACAGGTTGAACTCGCCAAGAAGATTGATGTGGACTTCCCAGCCTTTCATCCGATTACACCAGTTCCAGGTACCCCCATTTACGATGATGCAATCCGAAATGGACACATTACCGAAGAAGATTTCGATGATTTTGATTGGATGAGTCCAGTACTCGATTCGGATTACATGACCCGCGATGAAATTGGTGCAGAATTGTATCGAATGAACAAGCAGTTCGTGAACCCGAAGTGGATGCTAAAGGGCCTGTTCAACAAAGAGTCCTACAAGCGGGACATGTACATTTGGTTTGCGATGGTCAGTGCAAAAATGGCTTTTGAGACCACCAAGCAACGGTTGAACCCATTTAAGGTTGAACACTATCAACAGTTGGTGAAACCACCCTGGTATGACCAGTAGGTCGACTACAGAACGGGTGACCTAGCGTCGAGGCTGCGGATACCGCATGCCAGGTTGGTTCTGTGCGTACCGTTGCATTTGAGAACGAGGCATTTGTTCTGGGAAGTACTGGTACCAGGTGGGTGCAAAAGCCTTCATTTTCAGTTTCTTCTTATTGCGGACAGCATTGGCCATGTCCTTCAGTCCAGGAGAATCTGGACACTTCTTGAGGCCTTGTCCGATCAATTCTAAAGCCTTGTCTCGCTGTTTGGCTTCCAGTGCGACGTAGGCGTACAGTCCCCAAAATACAGGGTCTTTACCGCCCCAACCTGTGAGCTTTTCTAAGCGTTCCAATGCGGCAGGTTTCTTACCTTCACGATGGTCCAAGGCTGCAAGCATGCTTTGAGCCCGCCAGTCTCTTTTCCATGATTGACTCAAGTGCTTTCTGGCTGGTCCCCACTTTCTTTGCAGGTAGTACAGCATGCCCATTTGTCCGTGAATTTGTGGGCCAATCAGAAATTGCCAATTCGCGAATCGAAAACACGACTCCATCATCCGCATTCCAGCCTCGAAACGATTGGCTTGGAACTCCTTGGTGGCGCGCTCCATGACAGCTTGAAATAGTTTTCCTGTACGGCGAGCCAGCATCACGTAGGCAATGATGACGCCGAGTAAGGCGGGAATGATTCCAGCAACGATGGTTCCAGCCACACCCATGCCCAATCCGAAAAGGGCGGCACCGATGCTAATGGCGATGAGAAGGTTGTACATGGTGTTCCTGTTTTAGTTCAGGGGGCTTGCGAGAAAATTCAGTTGTCCAATAACAATCGAGCCTTGTTCAGAATCGATATTACTGATCCACTCATCTTGATAAGAAAAGGTTCCGGTCAATCTGGGGCCGCTGTAACGCAGATCCCCCTTCCATAGAAAGTCATGATCGGTATCTGTCATCAGATCGCCGGAAGAATCGTATTCTTGTACCCGCGATGAAGAGCGGATTTCCAAGCTAAATGACTCGCAGTCCGCCGGATCTACTGTATAGCTGCCGCCATGAAGTTCACTGGCAACGCTGATCTCAATCGATGAGCTGTGTGGGCTTAGAATTGTCCACGTTTGCGTGTTTGCGAGCAAGGGGTGTGCCTCCATCGGGTGACTTTCTGTGTTGTCACCACGAATCGCCTGGTCTGGCGTTTGAATCGAGGTTGAGACAAGCCAGTCCCCCTGGATTGGGTCGGTTTGCATACACTCAGGGGCACAGGCAGAGCCAAACAGAGACACGATAATAATTAAAGACGAACGCATCATATCGACTCAACTAAACACCAAATGACAGGACAGCACGAAATGTGGTTGTGTACATGGTGAGGATGGGGGTTACGCATATGTCGAGGCAATACAATGTCCATCGATCTTCGCTGCTTTACATACATCGACATTCTTCAACCACAAACTGCTGGGTTTTTGGCGACCATTAGTCAGGGCTACCATCCATTGGAGAGCCAGGCTTCGCTTTTTATCGAGGTTTCCCCCGGTATGGATGTGAATGTTGTCACCGACATTGCACTGAAACGAACCAGTTGCACTCCAGGAATTCAGATTGTTGAACGCCGTTTCGGTTGCTTGGAATTGCACCATTATGACCAGGGTCAGGTGCGTGCTGCAGGAGAAGAAATACTTTCAGCCCTTGATCTGAAAATCACGGATCGTTTGAAACCGCGTGTTGTGAGTGGCCAGACCATTCATGGTACGACCGGCTACCATGCTCAGATTACCAACCGAATGCGGCATGGAAATTTCCTGAATGAGGGTGAAACCTTGTACGTTTTGGAAACGCACCCCGCGGGGTATGCGCTGATCGCGACCAATGAGGCTGAAAAGGCTGCGAACATCGAGGTTCTCGAGTTCCGCTCAGTGGGCGCTTTTGGTCGTGTCTATTTGGGTGGTGGGGAAGAGGACATCAAGGAAGCGGCAAAAGCGGCGATTGCGGTTTTAGACAGCATAGATGGGCGTGACAATCCGGGCGCCCCACCCGTCTTCTACTAAGCAGGAGCGAGCGATGCGTGAGGTTGTGATCTGTACGCCCCGTCGTACAGCCATTGGACGATTTTTGGGCGGTTTGAGTACGGTTCGTGCAGATGACCTTCTGGGTGAAACCATTCGGGCTGTAGTGGAACAGTCTGGCATTGACCCCAACTTGGTTGATGATGTGTTTATGGGGTGTGCGAACCAAGCGGGTGAAGACAACCGGAACGTTGCACGAATGGCTTCTCTGTTGGGCGGACTCCCAGAGTCTGTGCCAGGCGTAACGGTCAACCGTCTTTGTGCTTCAGGCTTGGAAGCAGTGAATCAGGCATTTCGGGCCGCACGATGTGGAGATGGCGATTTGTATATTGCTGGTGGTGTCGAATCGATGAGTCGAGCCCCATATTCGTTGCCAAGGGGTCCGTTGATGCCCAAGGCTGGCAATGTCACCATCTACGATACATCGCTTGGTTGGCGGTACCCGAATCCAAAAATGGAGGCGTTGTTTCCACTTGAGGCCATGGGCTGCACAGCGGAAAACATCGTGGATCGATTGGGCATTTCCAGAGAAGACCAAGATGAGTTTGCTCTCCGTTCTCAGCAGAAAGCGGTGACCGCTCGAGAAAACGGCTCATTTAAGGCAGAGATTGTTCCCATNACGGCTCCCAAAGGACGCAAAGAGACAGTCATTATCGATAGCGATGAAGGGCCACGTGCGGATTCGAACATCGAGAAGCTATCCAAATTGCGACCGGCNTTTCGGCAAGGTGGAACAGTGACGGCTGGAAACTCGTCGACATTGAACGACGGTGCCAGTGCGCTGATTGTGTGTACCCGTGAAAAAGCAAAGCAATTGGGCTTGCAGCCCATGGCTCGATTGGTGGCTTGTGCGGCTGCCGGTGTAGATCCAACAGTGATGGGCTTGGGGCCAGTGCCTGCAACCCGGAAAGCGTTGAAGTTGGCGGGATGGTCGTTGAACGATCTGGACTTGATAGAGTTGAATGAAGCCTTTGCTGCTCAATCATTGGGTGTCATTCGCGAATTGGGCCTCGATGAATCCAAGGTCAATGTGAACGGCGGAGCGATTGCTTTGGGTCATCCTTTGGGGTGTTCAGGGGCGCGAATTCTGACGACTCTCTTATTCGCGATGCAGGCCCGAGGCGCTCGCCGAGGTTTAGCAACACTGTGTGTGGGTGTCGGGCAGGGTGTGAGTACTCTTGTGGAGGCCATTGATGGCTGAAAATACCTTTGAAAATGTCGCCGTTATTGGTGCTGGAACCATGGGCCATGGAATCGCACAAGTGTGTGCCATGGCGGGAATGGAAGTGTGCATCTTTGATGTNGCAGACGCTTCCTTGCAAACGGGACTCGATAAGATTCACGCGAACCTGGACAAAGGGGTTGCTCGGGGAAAGGTCAGNGAGGATGAAAGAGATGCCACACTGATTCGAATTGCGGGAACNACGGACCTGGAAACGGCTGTAAGTGATGCCGATTTGGTGGTTGAAGCGGTNCCGGAAATCCTTGATCTCAAGCAGAAGATTTTCCGCGAGGTCGAGGCTTTGGTGGATCCTGACACGGTACTTGGGACCAACACCTCGTCATTGAGTGTGGGCCGTGTGGCATCTGTTTTGGAGCGTCCAGAGCAGATGGTGGGTTTGCATTTCTTCAACCCTGTTCACATCATGAAATTGTTGGAAGTCATCACACACGAAGGCACGGATGCCGGTGTGTTGGATCGAATACGTGCTTTTGGNGCAGAAATAGGGAAAGAGTCTATTTATGTGAAAGACTTTCCAGGCTTCGCNACCAGTCGTNTGGGCGTATGTTTGGGNATGGAAGCCATCCGAATGTTGGAGCAAGGTGTGGCATCTGCAGCGGACATTGATGCCGCAATGGTGTTGGGCTATCGCCACCCTGTNGGACCGCTGAAATTGACGGATATGGTGGGCCTCGATGTCCGAATGCACATCGGTGAGTATCTCGCCAANGAACTCNAAAACCCTGCTTTTGANCCGCCCCAATTAATGAAAGANATGGTGGCCGAAGGTANGCTCGGAAAGAAGTCGGGCCGTGGTTTCTACGAGTGGGAATAGACGACCCAATATTTGTAAAAGCACAACAGAAGTCTTGCGGCCTTTGAGGCGTGTTTTTATGAAATTCAGTCTTTGTTGCGAAATGAGCAACAGGATTGATTGGCATGTCCGATAGAAACTGGGTATTCTGCCTGAGGTCGGGGNTTTTTGGTTNAAAAANTCGCTTNTTGATCTGGTTTTTTANTCAGGTTTGAGCGATGTATTTAAGATTTCTGTATGGGTCGTATTGCTACTCTGAGTTTCACTCTGCTGGGGTTTTTGACANCCGCTTGCGGNACTGATCCGGCACCAAAGACNCCTGTAGACACGGGCGACCCACCGGTCGTTTCGGATGACACATCCAGCCCACCACCGGACGATTCGTCGGCCCCGCCGGACGACGATACCGGTGAAGCAGAAGATCTGTGCCGCAATTTGGTCATTCTTCCTCCTGCTGTTTTGTTGGACTCTTCTGCATCTACGCGCACGTCAACGTCTGTGACACTGTTGAATGATTGCGCTGAAGAGGCTGCACCATTGGAGATATCTGCACTGATTCTGGCAGATGAATCCGGTTCGTTCTCGATAGAAGAAGAGGCTCCTTATGTGTTGGAGTCCGGTATCGCAGTGAGTGTGGAACTTGCGTTCGAGCCGTTGGACGGAGAAACGCGTACAGCGTTTGCGATCGTAATCTCCAATGATCCTGACAACCCCAATGCGTCGATCAGTATGGTTGGACGGCCCCCCGCGGATGTGGATGGCGATGGGTTTATCGGTGAACTTGGGGGTGGCGATGATTGCGATGACTCTGATCCCCTGGTGTATCCGGGAGGAGAAGATACCTGGTACGACGGCGTAGACGGTGACTGCGCGGGTAACAATGACTTTGATGCAGACGCTGACGGACACATGCCCATCGAGTGGGGTGGCGGTGACTGCGATGACACCGATGCAGCGGTTTATCCGGGAGCCACAGACCTTTGGTACGATGGAACGGATAGCGATTGTGGCGGTGAAGACGACTATGATTTCGACGGCGATGGCTACCAGTCATCCGATTACGGTGGAACGGATTGTGATGACGATGATCCGGAGCTTCATCCAGGTATGGAGGAAATTTTCTACGACGGTATTGATACCGACTGCGACGGTCTGAGCGACTACGATGCCGATGTCGATGGCCATGATGCGCCAGAGTATGGCGGTGACGATTGTGACGATGACAATTCGGATATCTGTCCTAGCTGCATCGAGATAATTGATGATATCGACAATGATTGTGATCTCATTGTGGATGAAGAAACCGATGGATTCGACGATGATGGTGATGGCTACTCGGAAGCGGACGGTGATTGCGACGATACGAATCCAGGGGTCAATCCCGGCGCCATAGAGGTCTGCAGTGATGGACTCGACAACAACTGCGATGGGTTTGAAGATGAAGAGGGCGCGCTAGATTGCAGCGACTGGTACATCGACGGTGATGGTGATGGCTACGGGGGTGGAGACCCACGTTGCTTGTGTGCTTCCGATGAAGAGTACAACAGCCCATACGGGACAGATTGTGATGATGCATCATCGGTGATTGGTCCCGATGCGGCGGATGCTTGGTACGACGGGGTGGACACAGATTGTGACGGTTGGTCGGACTACGATGCCGATCGAGATGGGCATGACGGGATTGATTATGGGGGTGCTGACTGCGATGACAGTACGGACACCGTGCATCCCGATGTAGAAGAGACGTATTACGATGGCTTGGATTCTAACTGTGATGGTTGGTCCGACTTTGATGCGGATCACGATGGACACGATGGCTTAGATTACGGCGGATCGGATTGTGACGACTTGAATCCTGATCGTTCTCCCACCACACCAGAAGTCCGAGATTTATTGGATCAAGATTGTGATGAATGGGTGGATGAAGACTTTGTGGTTGAAGGAGACGTAATTGTCTCTGAGATCATGGTGACACCGTTGTACACCTCGGACTGGGATGGAGAGTACTTCGAATTGTTCAACACCACAGATTTTCCCATTGATCTGTTGAATTGGAGCATTGTCGATGCGGATGATGTGGGATTCACGGTTACCGATTCATTGGTGATCGAGGCGGGTGACTACGTCGTGATGGGTGTGAATGACAACCCTGATGACAATGGTGGTGTGGCTGTTGACTATGTTTATGACCACAGCATATTCAACTTCTCCCACGAGGCTGATGTTGCCCGATTGAGTCTGGACGATCGGATGATCAGTGCGGTGGGCTACAGCCGAGCTTGGGGAGTTGAAGTCGGAGCCAGTATCGGAGTGGATCCTGACTTCGCCGATGATGCGACATTGACGTTGTCTTCCGTCTGGTGTTCTCAGCGGTCCACGATGGCTTCGTCCGATTACGGAACTCCAGGTGAAATCAATGACTCTTGCCTGGAGACCGATTGGGATGGCGATGGTTTTACTGAGCTCGATGGCGATTGCGACGATTGGAATTTAGACATTCACCCCATGGCTGAAGAGGCCTGTGATGGTTTCGACAACGACTGCGATGGCGACATTGATGAAGGTGCAGCCATCGGGGCCGCGTACTGGTACTACGATGGAGATGGGGATGGATTCGGCGATCCCTACACGTCCTTCTTTTTGTGTGAACCATTGGAAGGCTTCGTGGGTGATTCGTCCGATTGTGATGACATGGATGCTTCACGAAACCCATTGCAAGTGGAAGTCTGGTACGACGGAGTAGACACAGATTGTGACGGGTGGTCAGACTTTGATGCGGACTTTGATGAGTACGATTCATCTGCGCACGAAGGTTCAGATTGCGATGATAGCGATGCGTCTGTAAATCCAGGGATGATTGATGACTGGTACGATGGGGTAGACGCAGATTGTGGTGGAGAGGATGATTACGACAGCGATGGCGATGGCTATCGGTCGGACAGCCACGACGGATCGGACTGTAATGATGAAGATCCGTATGTGAACCCAGCGACCCCTGAAGCCTGGAATGGCATCGATGACAACTGTGTGGGTGGCATCGATGACTTTATGGTCATGGGCTTTTCCACAATGGTGATTGCCGCAGATTCGGCGATTCACTTGGGCTACGAGAGTGGAATTAGTACAGGCGACTTCAATGATGATGGAACACCAGATCTTGCCATAGGTGCAGATCAGGGTGGCTATTATGCTGAAGGCATGGTGTGGTTGTTGGATGGTTCCGAGCCATGGGGTTTGGTTGGGACACCCATGGCGACTAGTTACTCCCGGATTTCAGGATCAGCTGCTGGAAATTATCTTGGTGCGATGGGTCCGAAGCAGGTTGATTTAATCGCTGGCAGTGCCGCTGATCTTGTGGTGGCTGGAACCGACGCTTTGGATGGACATGCGATGTGTCTGTTCGATGGTGCGATGTTGGACGGACCGCAAAACTGTACAGATGCGTACGCAACATGGGTGGGCGCTGACGATGATTACCCACATGTTGTCAGTCACCTCGATTACAATGGCGATGGTGTGGCTGAGCTGTTTTACGCTGATTCCTGGTCATCGGCCTCGGATACTGGCAAGGTGTACGCCTTTTCGGGCGCGGAAATCACTCCCGGTGAGTATGACCTTCTGACCGATAATGATTGGCGGATCGATGGGCGACATGCCTATGACTACGTGGGCAGTCAGTTGAGTGGCGCAGATATTAATGCCGATGGCTACGATGACTTATTCATTGGTGCGTATGGTGACGATCACCCACACCCCAAGACAGGCTCTGTGTTCGTATTTCTTGGTGGGGCTGAATCCACCACTCCTGTACGTACAGCACAGTTTGATAAAGATGCCCATATTTACGGATCGGAAACCAATGCGATGGTTGGGCGCTATAGCCCCAGCGCTGTTTCGGATGTAAATGGCGATGGCTCAAACGATTTTATTGTGTCTTCACCTGGAAGTGAATCTGTGCATGTCTTTTTCGACGCAGGCCTTTTGGTCGGTGGCGGGTATGACACCGATAGTGCGGATGTGTCGGTTTATGGAACAGAGGAGTCCGATTGGTTTGGCATGGGCATGGCCGTCAGCGATCTGGATGGCGACGGGTTCTCGGATTTGACCATTGGCGCTCCCGATGAGAGTTCTCCAGGTTCTGGCGCAGCTGATTCTGAAGGTCATGTTTATATTTTCTTTGGTGCAGAAATAGAAACATCTACGATGACTGCTGATGATGCTGGTGCTCATTTCCGAGGGCGAGCGAATCAGGACAACTTTGGTGCATTGATCCGTTCTGGCTTTGATATGAACCTGGATGGCCGAGACGATCTCGCCATCTCAGCGCCGGGCAATACACTCACCACGACCAATGCGGGTCAGGTACACTTATTGTTGATGCCACCTGGGCGTTAGCGTCTATTTTTCAGTGTTCGCAACAGCGGCCAAGTACCGATTTTCGCCACGCCAAAAATGGACGATTACGACGGTCTTGTCTCGAACAGCACCCATGAATTCAGATACAGAATGAGTGGGGACCTCTTGTGCTTGTAGCAAGACGTCCCCAGGGAGAAGACCTGCCTGTGCTGCAGGGCTTTCGGGCTGTACGGTTGTGATCAAAGCTCCAGGGCCTAAGTCGGTTGGAAGAGCGATGCCTCGTGCGGTCAGCCGGCTGGACGTTGCTTCCACCAGTGCAGCACCCGCCCATTGTCTAGCATTGTCTCCGTCTTGAAAATCTTGGGAACCCAAGGTGGCTTCGTCAACCGTTGTGACCGAGACTTTGTTGGTGCGTTTTCCTCTCTCAATGGTGATCTCAATGGCTTCTCCTACTGCTTTCGCGAGGATGAGAGAACGAAAGGAAGCGCTGTCGCGTATGGCTTCGGTATCGATGGCGATGACAATGTCTCCACGACGAAGGCCGGCTTTTTCTGCTGGACTACCGGCTCGCACTTGGACGACCTTCGCACCTGGTCTGGGATCATTGGCGGTGGCGGGTGCATCTTGGGTGCGCGCGCCGATCCCAGCATAGGTCACATGGCCGGTTTCAAGCAGTTGAGTGGCAATTCTAGCGGCCATTTCCGAGGGGATCGCAAACGAAATTCCAGCACTCGCGGAGTTTTCCTTGTCGGGTGTATAGATGGCTGTATTGATGCCGATGACTTCGCCATCGGTATTGAACAACGGACCTCCTGATGATCCTGGGTTCACCGCCACATCGGTCTGGATATAATATTGAATCTCATTTTGACCGAGGCCGCGTCTACCGAGTGCGCTGATGATTCCGGCTGTAACGGTAAAAGGAAAATCGAATGGGTGTCCTACAGCCACAACCCATTGGCCAATTTTCATAGAGGATGACTCACCCAATTGGGCGGCAACAAATTGATTGTTGGAATTGATCTTGAGGATGGCAACATCCGTGCGGGGGTCACTCCCGACCACCTTTGCCTCGTAGGTTCGCTCGTCATGTAGGGTGACCTGAATGCGTTGAGCCCCGTTGATCACATGATGATTGGTGAGAATGAACCCTTTTTCGTGAAAAATTACACCACTGCCAGTGGATTGCCGAACACCTTGTTGGTCAAGTCTTCTGGCGGTAGCAAGTTAAATGAACTTTTTTTTGGAGTAATACCACAAGTTATGCCGACAATAACATCTTATTGGTTATATAGATTTGAAATTAATTTAAGAGCATCTGCAGTATTAGGCGTTGTTGGAGCAGGTGGTGTTGGAGCCGAGTTAATTAATCAGCTACGATTTAGAGATTTTCCTCGTGCAGGCACAGTATTGGTAGTAACAATACTTATGGTGTTAATTGTAGATACAATTTCTGCTGCTATTAGAAGAAGGATAATTAAAGGTAGAGAAATAAAAGTTTAGTTATTCGTACCAAGATTCATCATCTACAGAATCTGAATTTTCAATAGAAGCATCTTGATTCTCATCTTGTTCCTGAATTGATGATAAATTGCTTGTTTCAAATTCTTCTACGGTAATCAAAACTTCTCTGGCTTTTGATCCTTCTGAAGGACCAACAATACCCTGAGCTTCAAGAATATCCAT
>PALY01000084.1 GCA_002707085.1 Deltaproteobacteria bacterium | reverse complement strand
ACTCTAAAATCATGGCCGGGGGGTGGTCTTCAGAGATCACCAAGTCACGAAAGCCCACAATGTTGGGGTGGAGCAGTTTTGAAAGGATCCGGCATTCTTTACGGAGTCCATCCAGGAAAGCTTTGTCGCTGGAAAGATGGGCGTGTACAATCTTAATGGCCACGACCAATTCGTCATCATGGATATGTACACCACGGTACACCGAACCGTATGTGCCTTCGCCGATCTTCTTGTGCAAGCGGTAGTGACTTATCTGTGTATTAATCATCGATGTAACAATGCCGCAAGGTTCCCTGATGAAGCGAAGCTCAACATGGGGGGAGTCTACACCAAATCAACCCCTCAAACAGTGAACAACTGAAAGACCTGATTGAGTGGCAGGTGAAACCGTTGAAGCAGTCATCACCAGGGTAACGGCACCCTATCGACCAAGCCTGTCGCGGATCTCTTCCAACAGGGCAATGATTCGCTCTTGATTGTGAAGTTGGCGCTCCACCAATCTGCTGCTGGCTTCCTCTTGAGTTCGGCGTGCTGCGCTTGCACCTTGTGCGGCCAAGCTTGCTCTTTTTTGTTCCAGACGAATCCATTTATTCGCGAGATCCGCGATGATGGCCACCGTCGCCTTTTGGCAGTTGTCGATCATGATGACACGGGCGCCCAAATCCACTTGAATCTTGCCCAGCAGCAGACCTTGGGATGCAGACACCGCCTGCACCTTATCGTGCCGAACACTTTGCGTATCGACAGACTTGGTCAGCAATGCATGGTCTAAAAATAGGAACCGCTCGTTGGTCAGCACCACAAGCCAAGTATTCGTCCCCCAGTCTGAACTATTGGAAGTGCCAGACTGTTTGAGCAACCCCGAGGTCAGACCAAATACAACTTCTCCTTCCTCCAGATAGTTCGGAAGAACACCAAGCTCCTTTTTCGTACCAAAAGAGTCCAGATTTACGGAGTTGAGCGCACAAATCCCGGCCCAATCTTGGTTGATGGTGAATTGTTCGTAAGCCGCGTAATTTTCAAAGTCGCTCATGCGATTCCTTTCGTAATGACGTTTGAGTGTCGTGGTGTCTGAATACCGCTTCGGCAGTTCGAAGTGGCCGGGCATTCTTGCACATTAAACTAGCATTCTTCAATGCCGGGATGATCCACTCACAAACTTCTATGGACTCTCAGTTTCGGCTTCGTCGTTCAAGTAAATCCACAACGGATATTTAGGAAAGACATACTTCCGCCCATCCGTATACACGACATCACTTTTGTAGGGCATGGGTGTCACACTGATTTCCGGCTCTCCCATACATTCGAGCATTCGGTCGATCTGCTTTGTCCGCTCTTCATCGATCATGTACTCAATCCGAATCTTGCCTTCGTTGGGCCGGACCCACAGGTTGGATTTGAGCAAATCAGGCCACTTGCTTTTCCTGCGTGGCACACAACGGCACATGTCGTCCCGCACACGAATAAACCCGGGTCGAACTGCACCTTCTGTAAAGTCTGCGGGACCCGAAAGTCCTCCACGAGCCGGTGGTAGCTGGTAGGTGGAAATGTCACTCTTGCAGATGGACGGCTTGGCGGCCTGAGCCAGGGTGATGAACAAAAACAGAATGGGCATCGCTTTCTCCTGTGCTGGTGGACGGCTCAACCCACAGTCGCTTCAAATGTTGGCATAAAAACCTCGGACCGACACCCGTTGAACGGGCTGGGCCTGGATAAACTTACACGGTCTCTGACACTGTCCTCAGCGCACCCAGATGTCGATGTCATAGACCACCACATCTTCATTCGCCCCCTGGTCCACCACTTCCCATCTCACTTCAGTGGCCTCGGGTATGACTTCTGCTCCCCAATCCCAGGTCCGGGTCGACCCCATGTAGTTCCAGTCTCCACCCCAGTCTCCGCCATCCTTTTCGATGACCGTTTCTGTACCAAATTTGGTGTGTCCGGAGCAGTTCGTGGTGACCTCACCCCAGCCAAGATCGGATCGGTTGTCATCTTGGTTGGATTCGGAACTCTGCCCTCTGCCCGTCCATGACCCACTCCACTCCGTAAAACCAAAAGGCAAAGTGGCCGTCGCTCGAGCCGCTGCCGTGTTGCAACCCGACCCTACCGGCTCAATCACGAAGGTGCCGGCGCCAATCCAGCCCATCGAACCCGTGCCGGCTCCACCCTCATGAGTGAATCGAACCCAATCCTGGTCCGAAAGCAGTTCGCCCGTCAGCTGCGTCCACCCTCCCCCATCTGTGGTCAGGTCACACATGACTTCAAAGGGCTCCTCCCCTGTGCCAACACCATCAGGGTCGATGGTGTACAGACCATCTTCATCCGCACGACCGGAGTACACGATGTCTAGGCAACTGCTCCCCAATGAACATCGTCCTGCACCATCCGGCACGACCTCAGCATCGGTATCCAAACAGTCGCTGCCACCATGCGCGTCGCTTCGGTAGCCGTCCGCATCGGCGTCATAGTCATCGTCGCCCGCACAGTCTCCATCGATTCCGTCATACCAGGTCTCGATTGCACCGGGAAACACAGTCACCGCCGCATCGTCACAGTCATTATCATCGTCCACATGTCCACTGGGTGCTTCACAAGCGAGCAGAGCCGCGCCCGCACCAAACCCATCTTCATCCTCGTCTGCGTACCAAGACAAAGCATCTGCAGCGTCATCATCTACATCGTCATTGCAATCATTATCGATCCCATCGCACACTTCTGTGGCATCGGGATGAACCTCTGCATCAATGTCGTCGCAGTCTCCTGGAACAGAGACAAAACCGTCGGGAGCTTCACAGTACAGATCGCCTGAACCTGTGCCATACCCATCGCGATCAGTATCTTCGAAGTACAGAACTGCGTCACTGGCATCCCGGTCCACGCTGCCATCGCAGTCGTTGTCCACGTCATCGCACACTTCGTCACTGCCCGGATGAATGGAACCATCTGCATCATCGCAGTCGGTCGCAATGCCAACATAGCCATCGGGTGCCTCGCAAGCAGACGTGGATACATCCAGGTTTCCGTAGCCATCATCGTCGGCGTCCAGGTACCAGGTGTCGGCATCCAAGGCATCTTCATCTACAGTGCCATCACAGTCATTGTCCGCACCATCACACCGTTCCAATCCACCGGGGTGAGTCACAGGATCAGCGTCGTCACAGTCCTCACTGTGGAACACAAAGCCCGGCGGTGGATCGCAGGCTTCTTCGGTACTCAAAGCATCTCCATACCCGTCGCCATCGAAATCTTCGTACCACGTGGTGCGCACCCCTTCGTCCACTGTCCCATCGCAATCATTGTCAGCGTCATCGCAGCGCTCATCCGCACCCGGATAGCTGTGGGAATCCAGATCATCGCAGTCCGTGGAATCGGCCACATACCCACTGGGGGCATCACACTCCGTTACAGAAAAACGTTCGTCTCCGGCCCCATCTGCATCATGGTCCAAATACCAAGTACCCCGATCAACGGCATCGGTATCCACGATTCCGTCGCAGTCGTTATCGACTGAATCACAGACTTCAGCGGCTCCCGGATGGATGGNAGCATCTGTGTCATCACAGTCAACATCAACAGCAAATCCATCGCCGTCTTCATCCACTACAGCATCGCCAGTGTCACCGGTGTCGCCAGTGTCGCCTCCCTCACCTGTGTCCTCTGGAGGCAACGGGTCACCCGAGTCACCACCCGTATCGATGTCACTTGCGGTGTCCGTGTCGGCGTCAGCATCTGCATCTGCATCGGCATCCGCGTCAGCATCCGCATCCGCATCCGCGTCCGCGTNCGCGTCCGCGTCCGCGTCAAGATCCGGATGTGTGTGCGCTGGCAACTTGTCCGACCCACAACCACTCAACAAAACAGCACAAAGCAAAAAACGAAACATACAGACACCCCTTCTCACAAGAGTACCAAATCCGCCATCCAAAGACAGGTTCAGGCACACTGTACGGGTCAGGGTACTGAGCATCATCAAATGGCCCGTAAAGGTGCCACCGGCGCTATCGTGTAGAATCTGGCTCTGTCCCGGAGTACCCAATGCGACTCAGCACGTTGACCCTCACTGTATCGATTGCATTCATGTTTGGGTGCAAAGACAACAAGGGTGAAACGGGACTGGACGGTGAAGAAGACACTTCAGGGATTGAAACTGACGAAGACTCCGATGCAGATGCCGACATGGGGCCAGCAAACGACACTGGGTCAGACTCCGGAACTGCATCCGACGATACCGGTGAACCCACCTTGCCTGACGGGTTGCGCAGCGCCCTGTTCCCAGATGACTGGGAGCCGGGGTTTGGCGTAGATGTTGGCGACGGTGGACCGATGGCTCAACTGCAAGACTTTTCCTATGCGGGCTACCGTGCCGGTGAAGCACCCTTGCCCACTCTCGACGACGTAGACCCATCTGAAANGACCTCTGTGATCGACCATGGCGCCGATCCGACTGGAATGGAAGACAGCACAACTTCATTCCAGCTTGCCATTGACGCGGTCGCTGCAGATGGCGGTGGTGTGGTGTACGTACCAACGGGCGACTACCGCATCGACGGCCTGCTCACCATTACACAGTCCGGTACCACACTGATGGGCGAGTCTACCGAATCCTCCCGCCTTTCCTTCACTCGAAGCGATGGGATGACGGACGTGAATCACCTTCAGTTTCGCGGCGAACGCTTGATTGGTGAGTCGATGATGTTGTCAGAGGATGTTGAGATTGGCCAAACGGTACTGCCCGTCGAATCGATTGGCGATGTAGTACCGGGCGATACTGTGGGAGTCGGAATGGTCATCACACCGCAATGGGTGACGGACCATTTNATGGATGGATACTGGGAGTTTTCGCTCGGGGCGCGCAGAACCATCTTCCAACGAACCGTTCTTGCGGTCGATGCAAGCCCCGACCGCCCAACCGTGACGATTGACGTACCCATTCGCTACCCGCTGCTGACTCGCGACTCGGCAGACATACGACGAGAGGACGGCTTCATCACCGAATGCGGAATCACGCGACTTTCCTTGTCGAGCGCTGTGGACTGGGATTCCGCTTGGGCCAATGACAGAAGCCACGTACTGGGCTTCAAGAATGCTCAAGACTGTTGGGCATCAGAACTGGCTTCTTGGGAAGGCCTTGTGGGCGATGACACCCACCACCTGCAGTCCGGGGGCATCTTGATCGACGACTCAAGACGCATCACTGTGACGACCACGACCATGGAATACGCCCAAAACCGTGGGGGCGGTGGTAACGGGTATCTGTTCGAAATTATGCAATCCGACGAGGTCTTGATTCATGGGTCTGTGGGCCGTGCTGGTCGCCATAACTTCATTCAAAACTGGGATTTTGGCTCCACCGGAAATGTATTTCTGGAGACATTTTCCGAGCTTGGAGAGGCATGGACTGACAGCACAGGATGGCTCGCCCCACCGGGACTGAGCGAATACCACCACGCCTTGGCCATGGCGAACCTGGTCGATTCCAGTACTGCCCATGATGGTTGGGCGGCAAAAAACCGTCTGACGTGGTCATCAGGGGCTGGACATACATCCACCGAATGTGTGTTCTGGAACCTACAAGGCGATGGTGACTTGGTCAGTCTGCAATACGGCCGTGGGTATGTGATTGGCACTCAAGATTTGTCGGTACGCACAGAGGTGATCGACTTTTACGACTCCGAAGGTACCGCCCCAGAAGATTGGGTGGAGGGCATCGATGAAGGCGGCTCTTTGTGGCCACCTTCGCTATATCGAGAGCAGCTTCATCGCCGTGGATTTGGGTACGGACCATAAAACAGGACGGTGGCCACCCTTGGGTATACAGCCGCCCGATATATCGATGACTGATGGTGCGATAAAGACGCGGCGCGCTATCGGCAGCGCCACATCAAAGCGACTGTTTGGATACCGATGCCGAGGTCGTGCCGGATGGTGCAGGACGACGTTCATTGGGAAGCAGGTGCCACCGGCGCTATCGTGAAGAGTCTGGCTCTCTCACGGAGAACCCAATGCGACTCAACACCTACCCATGTACCCACACCCATCCAACAAAACGCCACATAGCCACAAACGAAACATAGGCTCACCCCATGGCCTCGCACATCAAGTCACCCTTCATTCGAAGCGGGCGTACACTGTTCTGACTCAAGCGGAACTTGCGAGCTTGGTCCAAGGACCCTCGGGAGGGGTGACACGCGTATGGAACTCGCCATTTTCGCCAAACCGGTCCACATCGGAGGGGAGACTCTCCAACCATGCACGGGAAAACTGGTCCCCAACACTGCAACCCTTGTCGCTCAGTTCGGATGCCAACGCAGACACCGTGGCCTGGGCGCCCGAGGCGAAAAAATCGTTTTCAAGTGCTGGGTAATCGCGGAGCCAAATTGGAAAGTGGGGGCGGATATCAAGTTGTTTTAAGTTTGGACCGAAACGGTCTTCCCGCCACTGCCGAACATGCGCCAAGTGNAGATCNCCAAAGGCAAAACGGCGAATGGGCCGTTTGGCTTTGAGCAGTCGAAGGGCCAGCGTGACACGACCAAGATAGTCACTTTCTGGATACAAGGGTGTGAGCATCAGGTCTATCTGAAGCCTGCGAGCCTGTTCCCGCACCTCGTTGATGTGTACTTCCTGATGAGCAACCTGACCTGAGCGACCATCGAAGGTGGTCAACAGCGTGACATCTCGCAGCCCCTCTCGTGCCAATGCGACCAGCGCCAAAAATGAATCTTTTCCTCCGCTCCAAGACAAAACATCGCAGTCGCCTTCTCGCTCCTGATTCTTTTCCAGCCAAGGGTCTTGTTTTAGTTGAACACGCTGGTACTGAGGGACCAGTTCGTGACCATACGGACAATGACGACAGCTACATCCACAGCACTTCCCTCGCTGTTCCAGCTCGAACGCTGTGAACACGGTGTACCCGGTCTTGGGATCTATATAAGTTCGTTGTCCGTTGGCGCAGGCCATCGAGTGCAGGTGATCGATACTCAATTTGTGATCCTCTCAAGAGTCGGCAGTGACTGGACCGCACTCTATCTGTTGAGGCCAACGCTCGCTTGAAATGATCGTGTTCTTCATCATGGTGACTCAGCCCACCCGTCGTCGCCGTACAATCAAGCCAAAGATTCCACTTATCCAAAGCCACCCCACGCCTGCAGCGGAGCGACATCCACACGTCGCAGCCTTGGCCTCGTCCCCATTACGGCCCTGGTCTGCGGCCGTGTCACCAGCTTCGCCCGTATCGTGACCAGACACCGTTTCGGATTCGGCTCCCGTATCACCCAGACTGCCGGTATCGACTGGGTCAGATGCGTCGCTAAATGTCCAGACCTGCGTGGCTGTACCAGCATCATTGTCCACCCTGAGGACAAAAGTTTCGTTGCAATGTTCAACCGGCATCCAACTCAAGGTGCCGGTTGCTGCATCTACGCGAGCGTCTACTGGGGGATTGTCCAGAGACCACCACAGCGGGGTGTCGCCTGTGGCCAAAGGTGTGTATGTCACCAGTTCCCCCGGTGTACAAGATTCTGGTGGTGTTGACGTGATGACCGGTGGATGTAGCTCGATTGGTTCTTTGACCCGGATTCCCATTCCTTCAATAAAGTCATCGGCAAATTGAAAAAGGGCGCCGTCTTCCCAGTACTCAAAAGGCCATTTTGGTTCGTATGCAAGAAAACGAGCACTCACAGTGTCTGTAGCCTGCCAACGTGCCACTGGATGGTAGATGGAACCATCCCACTGACCTACCGTCACGGGCTGTTGGGCTTCATATTCCAAGGGAATGATGCACCCTTGTTCCCATTCCGGTGGAGTGGTGAGAATGTTGCTGGAGTAAGCGGTAGCCTCACGCCATCCCGCATCTTCTGCCCAATCCACGTAGTAAAAGAAATGAGAGCAGTGAACCGGTTGATGTTCGGCAAGGAGCGCCCAACCCAAAAGCACCCAGCCTGAGCCGACACCTTCAGGGGGTACTTCTCGTTCATACAGGTTCCGACCAACGGTATAGACCGTTGTTCTCCAGGGTGTCAGCGGCGACCACAGGGCCGTAATCAGAGGGTCTCGTTCATAATTGTTCTCCCCTCCTCCAATGAAACGCGCGTGGGTATAGTCATCGATATACGCACCGCTGACCAGGGTTTCGGAAAAAGCCCATAGATCGGTCTCGTCAAAGACAAGTCCTTGTTGAGCCAACTCAACTGCAAACGAAACATTGATGAATGCGTGGGACAGATCTTCTCCAGGTTCAATGTATGCCCCTCCCCAATAGTTCCAAAGATATTGACCCGCCGCGCCGAGTGAAAGGCCATCATGGAAGTGCGTCCCAATGGCAACGGCGCGGTCTTTCAATCGCTCTTCTCCAGTTGCTCGGTAGAGCGCAAGAATCATTCTTCCCATCGCGGAGTTCATATTGTAGGGAAGGTCAACTCCGGCGTACCCAGTAAACCCAGCATCGTCGCGAAACGTATAAAAACCGTCTTCGTTCCACTGTTCTTCGTGAAACTCCATGACCTCGTACATCGCGGAAATATAACGATCCGACTTGGCACCGAAGCTTTCACCGTCAATGGCGTGGTGTTCACCCATGCCGGTTTCTTGAACCAATGCTGCAAAGTCTGCAATGGGAAAACCAATCATACCGGAGTGAACCGCAGAGCAGTACGGTTCCGTGTAGTACTCGGTACAGCGCCAGCAGGCCCCACTGTCCCCACGGTAATCCGTCACTCCACGGGCATCATCACGTTGTTCCAGTACACCTTCAATGTGCCACGACAAACGATCCAAGTAGACCGGGTCGCCGGTGGTTCGGAACATCGCGGCCAATGACATCATCACATAAGACTCGCCCCATGCGAGGTCAGCGAGTTCATTGTTGTGGCCCCGGTACCAACCGCCGTCCTCCACATTGTCGTATGCCGCTTCGTAGGCCCAACGAGGGGTCGTGGCCTCGGCAATCTGTGGTGAAAGTGAGGCGGTGAACATAGCCAGGCTTGAAGCGATTCTCAGCATATGGAGAATGTACACCCAAACGACAGGCTGCTCCAGGATTGCCATGCGAGTTCGGCTTCACAAACGTCCATTTTCAACTGTGCCTTGAGCAAACCCACTGAATACTTTCGCGGCCAAACCACTGTGGTAACCTCGGTTTCCAAAATGGAGAAACCATGCGGACAGTGTTCATTTCGTTGTTGATAGCGTTGAGTATTGGTTGCGATGGCGGAGAACAAAGCCCCCAAGCCAATGGGACACCTTCAGAGCGCTTGGCGAGCAATGGTGCCCAAGAAAACGGACAATCTGACGAAGGGATATTCGAAGTCATGAAAGACCTGTTTCTGCGTGGGGCAGAGGCAATAGGGACACCTCAACCCGGACAGAAAGCCACAAAAAATGGCCTACAGATGGGTCCGATGCTGACTACGCACTCGGCGGGTATCCCTACCGGTGACGGCATCAGTGGTCGCATCGAAATCAAGCCGTCGGGCAGCCGGGCCAAACAACTTGAAGTCTCCTTTTCCAGTAGCTATGTCGTTGAAGAGTACAACTCCTACTACAGTTGCGCCCTTGAAGGTACGGGCAACTGGGTTGGCGAGGATGGTATTGCCATCAGCGGACTCAAAACCGACGACTGTGAATGGAACATCGTGTACCAGGACGACAAGTTCTTCCCAAGCCCCAAAGCGGGTAGCAGTGAAGCCTGCAGTCATTTCTGTGGTGGCATGGGACAGTTGACGATTGACACTGTACTCTTCAGTCTTCCGGCCGCAGCGACGCAGACTGGCACGGCCGATAAGGCCATCCACGATGTGATAATTCTTGGCTCCAAACGAGAACTGGTAGATGTTTATGGAACGATGAATACCGTCATCGATGACCCGGTGGACACTATCGACGTTGAATATGGACCTGTGATTAAGAAAGTTCCGCCGGGTACAACCGGAGAGCTTGTGGGTTCTGTTTATGCCTACCTGGAGACATTCGGTGGCGAAATCAAATTTTCGGATGGCACAACCGGGTTCGTTGAAAGCCACGCCTTAGCCCGCAGATCAACCGTCAAAAATGTCCGTGCAGACGATACATTAAACGTTCGTTCTGACCGCTCTCATCGTTCCAGAAAGATTACGGAATTGCCGCCAAACGGACTGGTATGGGTCAGTTGGGAAGGATCGGAAGATGCCAGGGGCTGTGAGCTTATGACTGGTCCCGATCGTTGGTGGCGGGTCCGCACACCCAATGGAATAGAAGGCTACGTAAACTGCGGATTTGTTGAATGATGAGTTTGTAGTAAACAGACACTATGCAACACTGCAATCATCAATCCTTAGGCCCGACAATCTCATGTATGTGACCATAAAGTCAGTGACCGATGCAGACGTACAGAAAGTCGAATTCCTAACAGAGTTCGGTCATGGTATCGCTATTTGGAAGTGAATTTATCCAGCCAATGGCCAAAGCTATGAGGTCGAAGTCGACATCGATACTGTGCTGCAGACGGGGGTGGATATTGTCGTTGCAGCTGAAAATACNCCCTCGATGAGGACTGTTGCAGACACAGCCATCATTGTGGGTCAATTGGAGCGGAATGAAGAGGATGGTGTCGCCATCATTCGCATGGGGAACAATGTGCTGATGGTTGAGTTCAAAGGTGAAGCTTTGCCGCTGTTGTCATGGGTTCAAATCGGCCCAGTGCGGCTATCGCTGTCGGATACCGACAGCTGACGAATCAGCCTTCGCTAAAATCAACCGTTAAAGTAAAGCCCACCATATCGTCGCCATCTCCAAGATCGCGAAGAAGGCGTTGGTCCGACATTGGCTTTAGCGCGCACTCGTTCAATACTTCAGGACCAGGCCCGGTGAGTTCTGCTTTCAAGACCCCATGAGAACCCATCACTTGATAGGTCACCGTTCCCGATAGGCTTGGGTTCGCCTCTACCGCCTTTTGGTAGCAAGTTTGAATCGGTCGGCGGAATTTAAGATCCAGCACTTTTGCCAGCTTGGCCGGTTCAGATGCGTTGGGGTGTGCGCTCGTCGCTACGGTGACGCTGGGGCTGCTGCTACAACCGAGCAGGAAAAGTAGAGGTGCAAGTACCATGAGGATGTCCGGATTGTGGGAGGACGAAACAGTCATGAACAAGCTACCACAAACTCATTTCGACAAAGCTTGGGTCACGTCTAAAGTCTTGCTGAAACCCTCGCCGACCCACTCGGTGCAGTTGTCCGAACCCAACGGAGCGGGTGTTGTAAGGAAATCCGGCTGTGCTGAACTGCTGGTACACAAGCGCCAAGCCAGAATGTCGACCTCTGGCACCATCAACGTCACACGTTCACCCCTGTGTCCTTCAAACCCAGGAGGAGTTTCCTCGATGGTAACCTTTGTGGGTGTCGCCATTACTTGCATGTACTGTAGCGATTTAACTGTCGCTGAGACCTTTCTCGCGCGGTCTTCACTCATGTTTAGCCGTATCGATATTTCTGGATTGTACTCGGAAAAAATTCCATCATCGAGATCACAAGTATATCGACCACCGGGTCCTGGCGGATAGTTCCAGCCCATCACTTTGGTTGACGACACGAAGGGCCAGCTTTTCCCTTGACCGCTCCTGAGCCAAGCCCGTCTACCGCTTCTCTTATGTGCGGACAATCCATCTACCTGCCATCCATATTCTTGGGCAGAAAAGTCGTATGTCTTCGGAACTACATCCAATTCAAAGACAAACCATTTACCCACGATTCGCGCTTGTGAAGCTTTTTTTCGTTGATTTACGAAACTGTCATAGCGGCGTTTGGCATCTTTACGAGCAAACTCATCTTCATGAAAAGAACTCATCCAAGCGCCCCGCAACACTTCCCCTTTGGTTCCAAGGTCTAAGTTGGAAACATCACCATCGATAGATAGCCGAGAAATGAGTTTGAGAAGTACGGGCTGAACGGGCGGAGGTGGTTTGTCCTCATCTACGGTCCANGTACTTACGGCAAGTTCCTTCAAGTCGNNCNTCGTTTNCGTAGNCCAATGAACCTGATCAACTTCAGCGATTGCGACGACCTCTGGAATCGTTTTTGAACGGACGGCTGTTCGGTATGCGTCGGTACGTTGGTCCCACTGCTTCGAGAAGTACTCTTCTACGGTAGGGTCAGGAATAAATGTTCCGCACTGGACCAAATCAGCCCGTTTTGCTTGATGGTTTATGGGATCAGTCAATAATGTTTCAACCGAAACATCCCCGCATGCCATCAAGAAAGCGACGGCCAAAGTCAGTACTTCTGTGATTCTCGACATGGGGGAACTGTACACCAAAACAGCCTGCAGCACCCTTCATGACGAAGAANGTGCTCTCGCTACCGACACACAAGGAATCACCCGGCACCCAGCGACTGCACGGTACATCCGTGTCAGGGGCACCAGTGGATTGTTCTAAAAGGACNGTTCCGTTGATGCCGGAGACGGAATCAACGTGGTGGCATGCTTAACCACCGAGCGATCCGCCGATGGCCAACATTGGTAGCAACTCTGTACTGGANTCGTCGCAAGTACCTTCGTATCCGTCGCTCTCGCACAAGGCTGTTTTAAACTCGCTTTTGCCGGATACTGTGTGTGCGGCGCCCGCGATGACGACAAGCTGATTCCATCGGTAGCCCAACTGGAGCAGACTCGACCAGCCACCACTCATGAGTTGTTTTCCGTCGTACGTTTTATCGTCTACTTCGCTGGTCCCATACCCTTTGTCGCCCCATACGGCGATCAGTGGACCTGATGCCAAATCCACTTCAAAAGAGCCGGTCTCAAAGTTTGTGACATACGCTACACCAACAGACGGATGCGCAAACAGTCTTTTCGAATTGCCGTTGATTTCGACACCGATGGTCTCCACCGCTTTCTTGTACTCATCGGCCTTTCCCTGAGTCCGGTACAACAACTGGCCACCGGCCTGAAACACTACAGCGGAACTTTCGTCGCCCATTTGGGCAAAGGAATAATACGCCCCAGGGTGAATGCTAAACGTGCGGTATTCATTCTCTGATACTGGCAACGCGTCGATGTCATCCGCAAGGTCTACTACGGATTCAAAAAACAGCATCTCATCGGCATCGGGATATGGAATCATCAATGAATGAAGCCGAACCGTGAGTGCATCGCTCACATAGTACTGAGTCCCCAAAAAATGGGTCGACAAATCAGTGCCGTAGAACAACTCCACCGAGCCGGTGCGGTCTGCGCGGACATCGCTTGAAAACTCGAAAGCCATGCCTTTCGGCGAAAATAGAGCAAGGGCCAACAGAATGGATCGCATACACACCTCCAAATGCAATGGGACCATACCGTAAAGTCACACCGACCCGTACTTGTAGAGCTTGGTTTTTTCATTGATGAGGGACCAAACAGCAATCGGCCCTGCCCGCTTCGGCAAGCGTTATTGGCCCACCGCGTAAAAACGCCGGGCGACCCACAAGCGCAGCCACAGGGGCAAGCCACGAACAAGCCTGCACGCCCACCGGTTTAAAAACCCTGGGATCACCACAGGTCGGCCCCGACGGACCGCCGCAAGGAACTGGGTCGCTACGAATTCAGGACTCATCAGTGTCATGCGTGCCAGTGGATTGTTCTGCATGGACTCCCATGCGGGCGAATCCAACAACATGGGGGTGGCCATGCCGCCTGGAATGCCAAGGGTGATGCGAACGGCGTCGCTCCCCTCTTCGGACTGAATGCTACGGACAAACTGGTGAAGCCACGCTTTGGATGCTGAATAGCTGGCGTGCTGGGGAGCCGGCAAAATGGCACCCATGCTTCCCACCACCAGCAAACCGCCGTTTGTGCGCTCCAGTGGTTCAATGGCCCACCGGATCAGTCGACCGGTGTTCTGCACATTGCAAACAGTCAGGCGTTCAAACTCGGCGTCACCGAGTTCCATCAACGACCCGTAGTGGTAGGCAGCCCCGCATACGACCACCAGGTCCAGTGGATCCGTGATGCTGCGCAGGGCGTCGAGTCCTTCGTTGGTCGCCAGGTCTGCAGGGACAGTACGCACATCAACACCGTGTGTCTCCCGCAGGTCATTGGCAATCGATTCGAGACGGTTCGCATCCCGACCACTTACAATCAGAGAGCGCCCTTCTGAAGCCAGCCGTGTTGCCACAGCCGCCCCAAGCCCGCCGGTGGCTCCAGTGACTAAAGACCAGTTCATACGGCGTGCCTATCGCGCAAACTAAGGGACATCGAGAAGGCATGTCCAACCACCGTCCACGCCCAGACGCTGGTGTAAAAAAAACCCACACCCAACAAGACAATGCCCAGCATGGAAAGCGAGATGGCCGCCAAGGCAATCAGCCATGCATGCAGGTAGCCACGGCCGCCGTCAATGGCCCGAGCGAGGGCTTTGTCGGGACGGTACAGGTAGCGGATGTCATCGAATGCAGCGTTGTAGGTCATACCGCCTGGCAGGATGTAGACGCCCAGGACAAACGCCACTCCGGCAGGCCACCAAAGCCAAGGCATGAACTGGTATGCTGCTATGGCAAATACGACGCTGGTCGACAAATAAACAACGATGGCTGTGGTGGCTTTGAGGCCGCGAACGAAACACGGA
>PALY01000083.1 GCA_002707085.1 Deltaproteobacteria bacterium | reverse complement strand
CAGATGGCCAAAGCACTCATCAACAGGTTGCTTAGTCGTAAGATCGTGAGGTTGTCCGCTGTAGCCCAAGAGATGGGCGCCATCAGTAGGTGGTACAGGGGTGTTGTTGCCGACGGGTAGTCGCTTAGGTCGGGCCATGGGAGCTGCGAAGCAAAGCGCTGAATTGTGGGGTGATGGAATAGCCGTTCATCAACATCATCAAACACCTGGAGTTTGGATTGGAACAGCACAGGCGCCCATGCCAGCACAAAGCCAAAAGGAAGCCAGACGAATCGGTTTGATTCAGACGATGCGGATGGGGGCAAATGGAGCCTCGTATTGAGGAGAAAATATCATGGAATTTATGTGATCGGTTTCTACGAATAATGTTCGCAGACAATAAATCCGATCTCATACATGTTGCTGACACGACTTATCCCAACTGGTGGGATAATCCGGGCACGCATTTTTTTCTTGGGGGTTCTTTGCTTAGTTTCTTTGTGGAACTTGGCGTGGAACAATGGATATAAATCTAATATTTACAGGTACTTGAACACACGTGGGACCAGGCTGGGGTCTAGTGTGGGCATTGACGAAAGGTATGTTCGGGATCTAAACTCCCCGAACAGATCACTCGAGGGACGTTAGGGGTCCGCCTCGATTTTGGGAGTAAAGGCATGCTGCGTACAAACCTTGTTTGGATTGCGATTCTTGGACTTGGCCTTGGGGCTTGTAAAAAGGATTTAGATAAAGACGGATTTAAGGGCGATGACGATTGTGATGATCTCAATGCCAGTGTTCATCCTGGAGCAGACGAAGCCTGCGATGGAATGGACAACAACTGCAACGGTAAAGTGGATGAAGGTCTGATCCTTGAGTGGTATGCAGACAAAGATGACGACGGGTACGGCGATGCCGAAACCGTGGTTACCGCATGCACTACACCTGCCGGGTACGTAGACAATGCCGATGATTGTAATGATGCGTCGGACCTCTACCGGCCGGGTGCCGTAGAGACGGACTGTGAAGATCCTGAGGACTACAACTGTGACGGTTCCACCGGATACGATGACGCCGATCTCGATGGCTATGCGGCCTGTATGGATTGCGACGATAGCGATGCTGATACCTATGCGCCTACCCTGTGGTACATCGATTACGACGGCGACACATTTGGTTCGACCATTTACACAGATACTGCGTGTTCTCAGCCCGCTGGGTACACGGACAATGCGGACGACTGTGACGACCTGATTGAATCTATCAATCCGGATGCATCAGAAACTTGCAACGAGTTGGATGATAATTGTGATGGCTTGATCGATGAAGATGTGACCATCACGTACTACGCCGATTCCGATGGCGATGGGTACGGAGATTCAAGTGCAACCGTTCAAGCGTGTTCTACACCAGACGGATTCGCCAACACCGACGATGATTGTGACGATACACTCGATGTGGTCAATCCTGGTGCGGAAGAAATCTGCGATGATGGACTCGACAATGATTGTGATGGGGCGGGTGGTCAATGCACCCTAGATCCAGCAGACTCTGATGGTGTGTTCTGGGGAATGGCTCCATACGATGCAGCCGGCGTTTCAGTGTCCGGTGGCGGCGATTTTAATGGCGACGGTTACGACGACATCGTTATCGGTGCCAAGCATGAGTCCTCAGCGGCCGCGCAAGCGGGTGCGGCGTATGTAATCTACGGTGGCGAAGACATCGGAGTCGAGATGGACTTGGCTGAAGCGGACGTTGTACTGACTGGTGTTGCTGGTTCAGACAAAGCGGGCCGTGTGGTAGCCGTAGCTGAAGACCTCAACGACGATGGTGGGGCTGACCTGCTGGTTGGCGCTCCTTCTGCGGATCCTTCCGGAGATGCTTCTGGTACTGCATACATTCTTTTTGGTGGAGGGATCTCTGGCAGTTTGGCTGATGCGGATGTGACTTTTACCGGACGTACTGGGTACAACTATGCAGGTCTGGGTTTGACCTCTGGTGACTTCGATGGTGATGGTGAAGGCGACGTACTTATTGGGGCGCCCGGGAACGACGTGGGTGGAGCAAACACAGGAACCATCTACATTCTTTGGGGTCCAATCGAGTCCGGTTCTGTGACTGCAGCCAGCGTGTCCGATTATGTGACGGGTCAGGCTGAGGGTGACGGTATCGGTGACTCCATGCGCCTGTTTGATGTGAATGCTGATGGTGTAGACGACATGGTCGTAGGCGCTCCAGATAACTCTGAGGGNGGTACGGACGCAGGNTCCGTCTACGTGGTCTTAGGGCCGGTCACGGGTGCTGTGGGTCTCGACGATGCAGACATCCAGTATGTGGGTGAATCTGCTTCTGATAAATTCGGTATTTCCGTAGCCAGTGCAGGTGATGTCGATGGAGACGGTGCCGACGACATTATCGCCGGTGCAGCCTTTGACGATACATCTGGCCCAGACTCCGGTGCGGCGTACATCGTGACCGGTGGCACTTCAGCTGTAGGCGGTGCGGTAGATGAAATCGCAGCCGTTAAGTTGACGGGTACGGACAACGAAGATCAGTTTGGCGCCCACGTGGACGGCAACGGTGACATCAACGACGATGGCATTGACGACTTCATTGTCTCAGCACCATTCGCTGGCGGCACTTCCGATACTGGTAANGTCTATGTGTTCTATGGAGCCATCGACGGTGCTGTGTCTGCTGAGGAAGCGGANGCATGGTTTGAGGGCGATACGCTNGGTGACCAGCTTGGGAATGACATTGCCTTTGTGGGTGATGTGGATGGCGACGGAAATGATGCAATCCTCATCGGCGCAGCCAATGATGACTCTGCTGGCGAAGATGCCGGTGGCGCATTCTTGATGCTCGATATCGGACTCTAAGGCTTAGGGTGGGTCATGCTTGACCCTACATCGGTACTGTTCATTACGCTCGACTCGTGTCGTTACGACACGTTTGAGTCGACGAGTACGCCCAATCTCAGCGCAGTGGGGCCATTGCATAAAGCCAAGGCTCCTGGAAACTTTACGTTCGCGTCNCATGCTGCGATGTTTGTTGGTTTTACACCGGGNATTCCCGAACTNCGGGAGCCCTTGCTNAACCCCAAATTTGGAAAGATCTTCAAAATAGTGGGCGGTGGGTATCCGAGTAAGGGTACCGAATTTATGACCATTAAGGGCAANAACGTCATCCAGGGTCTGGGTGCCATGGGGTACACGACCATTGGTACGGGTGCTGCGGGCTGGTTCGATGATTCTACGGCGACGGCTCAACCGTTGACTCAGGATTTTGACCACTATTGGTTCGCAGGAAACTGTTGGTCATTAGAAAAGCAGTTGGCCTTTGTTCAGCGTCACCTCCAAAAGCTGGATGGTCAGCGCGCGTTTGTGTTCATTAATATTGGAGAAACGCACGTCCCGTATTGGCACGAGGGCGCGGACTGGGACCGTGAANTTAATCCATGCCGGCCCTTTTCNGATGACAATGATGCGGATGAGTGNCGCCGTCGCCAGACTGCNTGTCTTGAATGGGTCGATGANAAACTGGCACCGCTGTTGGGTCAGTTTTCACATGCCAATACACTGGTTTGTGCGGATCATGGGGATGCNTGGGGAGAGGATGGTTTGTGGGAGCATGGNATCCACCATGACACTGTCCTGACCGTACCTCTCATGTTTCGCCTCCAACATTCTCCAGTCAGNATGGCTTCCGCCTCTCAGAAGGTTCGAGGNTTGGCTCGACGTTTCAAAGACAAGTTGAAATAGTAGAAAGGGTGGCGGATAAACACCCAAGTGCTTTTATCGACGAATTCGGGCGCGNACGGCATCCAATACGGCAGAGTCTTCCTCTGTGCGCCCTACATACCAAAAGGCGATCAAGGCCACCAACAGGCTCGCGCTGACCATACAGATGCGAAATACAGTGGCTTGTTGAGCCAACAAAGGCTGCAGTCCGAGNCCNAGACCTGTGGCCGCGAGTACAAAGGNGAAGTTGCGTAGGTTTATGGGTGAACATTGGTGCAGGATTTGTACTTGCACCAAGCGCAGAAGNGACCANNTGGCCAANGCTGTGGCGCTTGCGATGGCGGCGCCTTCGATACCGAACTGTGGAATCAACCAAGCNTTNAGTGCNATGTTTATTCCTACCGCTATTAGGCCATTGANCAGGTTCAANANCGAGTGTCCTGCATTGGTNAGNATCGCTCCAGTGGGCGCACAGGCAACGTATATTGCTTGTCCGAACATCAAGATGCTCAATGCCCGCTCTCCAGACAGATAGGATTCGTCGAAGATCCCCAACACCACATCGGGNAGAAGCAAGACCCCNATGTACAANGGGGCAGCGATGACCAGCAGCCAGCGGGTGACGATCTTGAGGAGAGAGTTCAACCGTTCGATGTCTTTGATGTACACCAGTTCCGCCACGACGGGNCCGAACATCGTGGTTGAGGCCATGACGGGGAGTGCGCCAAGCATGGCCAGAGCCACGCTNACTCGGTACACNCCAACATCCGCCAAAGATGCCAATGCGGTCAGCATNAGNATGTCTACCCANAGATTTGCCCGATACAAGATGCGCGCNAANCTTTGGGGAATGGCGTAGGAATAAAGAGGTTTCCATTCAAACTTAGNTTGTACGGATTTGTCNGTGAGTAAGCCACCNTCNTGCTTCCAGACGCGCATTGCTGCCATCAGNAATGCGACTGCATGTGCCACCAAAAAGGAGATGATGACTCCGTCTACNCCGTATCCAAGGACAATGGACGTGATGGCACCGANAAGNGTGACGCTGGGGACTGCAATCTGCTGTGACCAGGCTTGACCCACCATGTCCTTGCGAGAGATGAGGACGGACACGACAACGGCCAAGAGGGCCGTCAATGCTACGCCTGCACTGATGAGGATGACGGCTTGAGCTTCTTCAGGCTGAGAGGACAGCGCCCAGCCTTGGTGTACTGCAAGCCAAGTAGCTACCGCGAATAGTGGGCCAGTGATTGCCACTGAGCCCAAGCACATCATTAGGACACCCTTTAAACGGGACTGTTCCTTTGAGCGTCGGTACCGTGCGCCGTACATGGTGATGCCTGCATCCATACCGAGTGGTGCGATGGCACCGATGATTCCCACTACGGTGGTGGCAAACGCGTACAAGCCAAAATGAGCGGTTCCGAGGGCTCCGGATAAAAACCATGTGGTGCCCATGCGCAATACACGCTCACCGACTCCACCCACCAACACCACAGCGGAGCCGCCAGCCAGTTTTGTGGCATCCTGAGAAAGGCTTGTGTTGGTCGTTGGTGGATCCGTTTCCATTTCAGAGAGTGTGACACGCCCCACGTTGTCCGCAAAATGACTACGTGGAATATAGAGGAACGAATGCGGACGCCTGACTTTTTTATTGTTGGTGCCCCCAAGTGTGGGACCACTGCTATGTACCGATGGCTATCGAGCCATCCAGAGATCTTTGTTCCCGCGAAGGAAATCCATTTCTTTGGTGCGGACCTTGACCATCGACGTCCTGAAGTGAGCGCAGAACGCTACCAAGGGTTGTTCGAAGGCGTGGCGCCAACCCACAAAGCTGTGGGGGATGTTGCGGTTTGGTATCTGATGAGTGAAACCGCCGCAGATGAGATTTCTGCCTATCGTCCAGACGCGCGGATCATCATTATGCTTCGGCAGCCCGAACAAATGCTGTATTCCTTACACAGTCAGTTGCTCTACAGTGGTGAAGAAGACATTGAGGACTTTGCGGAGGCGCTGGCTGCCGAGCCAGACCGGGCGGCAGGTCATCGAATCCCGTCCAGTACCCACGCTGGATTGGAGGCGCCTCCAACTGAATGTCTTCAATACACCCGTGTGGTGTCGTTTGCCGATCAAGTTCAGCGATACAAAGAACGCTTTGAACACGTTCATGTGATTCTCCATCGGGACATAAAAGAGGATGCGGCCGCTGTATACCGGGATGTGCTTGATTTTATTGGTGTAGACACTTCTTATTGCCCGGATTTCTCAGTGGTAAACCCGAACACTCGAGTAAAGTCGCAAGCGGCACGTAAGCTTATTCAAGGGGCGCGCTTTGGCCCGATTCGTTCCATGGTGCCACCCGCGATGCGTTCGGTGGGTCGCAAGGTGTTTGAAGGGTTGCAAGGGTTGAACACAGAGACAACGACCCGCCCTCCGCTCGACGATGAAATTGCACAGCGGTTGCGTGCGGAAATGGCACCTGACATTCGACGTTTGGCGGTGTTGGTAGAGAGGGACCTGTCTTCTTGGTTGGACTAGTGAGCCACTGTCGCTGCGGCGATGAGCCACGTCACGTCCGGATGGGTCGAATGAAGGGATATGTGGGCGACGGGCGCTTCAGGGCGCGGATTGTGCCAGTCAATGCGGTACAAGGAGCGGTCTTCAGCGTCTGGGTTTACAGCAAAACTTGAGATGCTGGGCAGAGGTAAAGCACCTCCACCTTTCCATAGCAATGTTGCAGGCACTGGCCGGTCGAACCGTTCGGTTGATTGGCCCAATATGACAGGCGATTTTTCTGTACTTCCGTCTTCATATGTCGTGATGATTTCACCCACCCGAAGACCGCTCATTTGTGGCTGCTTGTGGTGTGCCTTGATGAGGAGCGCTTCGTTTGTGCGATCATATTGAACGCCTTGTAGTACCGATATACCGCTGATGACTCCGTTGGCTTGAAGTTGGATGGGTTTGTCATGCGCGATGTTGAGTACGGATCGGATGGCGAAGGGTACCCCGTTTACCTGGCCGTTTTTGGGGAGTTTAATGTCATGCAGTGCGTTCACTTCACCATCAAGAACCAAGGGTTTGAATCGAGTGCCATACGCCCATTGTTGTAGGCCAGGGAGGTATGCTGGGTGGTTTCGCAGTTGGGTCAGATTGGCATAAATGGGCGTGTCGGCGATGTCTGGCCTCCATGCTGTAGCGCCGGAGAGAATCACCTGAGACCAATGGTGATGAAGGTTGGTAGGACCCGAACCACCCCCAAAGCTGGACCATGGTGTTGCATAAAACAGGGCTATGGCTTCTCCTGCGATACCCTGTGCCACTGGCTCCAGCCCTTTTCGTTTCCAGTCCGCGTAGCCGGTGCTTCCACGAATCACGCTGTACCCCATGGGAACCAATGTCCCGACAGTGTCTCCATTTCGTCCCCAACTCATGATGACAAAGTCAGGTCGAATATCCTTAGGGATGCGTTTGCTGGCGCGGTAGATTCCGTCCCAATCGCCATGCCATCCTTGGACCAGCATGTCTGACCACAGCATGGGGCGGACCCCTTTTTGCGCGAGTACTGAATGGTTCCACAGTAAATCCTCTTCAATCAACGACCACCGGGGCGTTCCTTCACAGCGTGGGCATCGCTGTATTTCATGTTTCCAGCGGGTTCTCCATCGTATTTCATCGTGTCCGATATGAAGGAATGCTGGTTGTCGGAAAACCTCGATCATTTCCGTATATAGGTTGTCGATTAGGACGCGGGTTTGCGGATGTCGGGTGCAGAGTAAATTGTCGGTACCCTCTTCGATTAGCTCTGGATGGCGTGAAGTGATCCATGATGCATGACCTGGAGTATTGATTGTGGGGATGACTTCTACACCGAGTTTTTCAGCTGCATCGAGCAACACATTCAGGTCCTCTCGAGACCAAGCGTCCGGGCGCGAAAGTTCTGGGTGAGACGCGTATTTGTAGCCATCTTTCAGGTCGATGATCAGGGTGTTGATGCGCCCCCGTACCACAGCAGAATGAAAGAACTCCATGAAGGTCTGCAGGGCCACCATTTTGCCTGGTTTGGGGGGCAATTCATGGAATAGAATTCGTCTTTTGATGGAGGGCCAGTCCACAATGTCTACTGACCTCGCGGTTCCGTCGAATCCCAACATATCGGCCAGCGCTTGAGCTCCATACATCAGTCCGGCTGCCGAATTGGCGCGAAGACTCAAGCTGTTCTCTCTGGACTGGATGGTAAACCCATCATGGTGTCGAATTTCCTGCGGAACAATTCCAAATCGGATGTTTGGGTTGTTCGTGCAGTTGTTTTCGATGTGAATTCCGGTCAGGCGGAGAACCTCGGATGTGAAGAATTCGGTGGCGGGGTTCAGTGCTTCTACTTCTGAGCAGATTGTTGTTTGCTCGCTGAGTTGAAATGGGCTGCCTTCGATGTCGGTGACTGATTTCGGGGCTGGATGAATGCCCATAGATTCCACACGAACGTCTTTTTCTGGTTCCCAGTACAGGGCTGCAGAGGTGGTTCGAATGTGGTCACCCTTGTTCCAATTCAGATGAATGTCGTACCAGCCAGGATCTGCAGGTGAGGGGAAAGACTCTCCCTCCTTTATGTTGGCTGACCAAGGCTTGGACACGCCTTTGCCTCCGGTTGGAAGGACCGGGCGCCTGTGCGAGATGGTGGCCTGAGCCTTGTTTTCTGATTCCAAAGTCCAAAGCTTGTCTGTCGAGTTGATGGCCCAGTCGGGTATTTTTTTCTTGGTGTCCACCAACCAAATGCTTGCGGGTCGAGTGAGGTCGCCATCACCTGTCGGGGCCCAAGTTCGGATTTCTTGGGTGAGGGTGTTCCTCAACATCACATGGGCGGCCCGGATTTGTCCGGGTGCCGGTTTCGGTCCCAAGTTGTGTTTTGTTACCCCTTTTCCTGCGGTAATAAGCTGTGCTTTGGCGCTATCCTTTTTTTTGTCTGGAAAGACAACCAACTCAACTTGGTGGTCGCTGGGAAGGTTCGCCACCCGAACCATCAGCGCGTGGTCTTCCCAGATTAGACGAACATCGGTTTGGATTGGTTCCCATTGTGTACTCGTTTCACCGACGAAACGAGACAAGCGTTGCGCTCGAGACCAGCATCGCATCCGACGCGAACTGGTACATTCTTCCACCTGGATTGTCCGCCCAGGTGATACAGGCAAAACGGCCGCCATTGCGACCGTTGTTGCCAAAAGAAAGGCCAGCATTAGGCCGAGACCAGATCCTTGAGACAGCGCTTGTAGCCATCTTTAAGGCCGTGAAGGACCTCTGGTTGTGCTTTAACGATCGCACGGCCCAAGGCGAGCGTAAGCAGTCCGGAATGAGACCAGGCGTAACTGGCGACCTGTGTAGGGGTTTTCTTTCGGTATCGCGTGAAAAAGTACCAGTGCGCGTAGATGATTTGACCCAGTTGAGCCGGATACTGAATGCGGCTTACGGGTGACTCTTTGTGCAGCAGTTTGGCGTGTGGTGTCTGCAGGATGGTCCAGTTTTGGCTCACCCTGTAGGTCATGTCGATGTCTTCGTTTTGGTTGTAGCCGGGCAGAAACTGTACGAAACGTTCGGCCTCAAAACATTCCTTTCGGAACGCCATTCTACAACCTTGGGCGACCGGAACTTCAACCACATCTTTTGGGTCGGTCAGAAATCTAGCGCCGCCAGAAATGTATAAATCTGGATCTTGATCTGCGGTCCAATGTGTCAGCCCAAACGTGCGATAAACACTTGCCTTCCAGCCATCAATCTCGGCAGGGGGATCGATCAATGTGCCTTGTACACATCCCACGGGCGGGGAACACTTTACATCGAAGCATTCCATTACTTTTTCTATGTAATCTGGCTCCAGTTCCACATCGTCATCGAAAAAGAAGATGATGTCTCCTGTGGCTGAGTCCAGAGCGACATTGCGTTGTAAACAAAGGCCTTTTTCTGAACGCAGATAAACCAACTCGATGCCGGTTTCCCCAAGTATTTGTTGCATTTCACTTTCAAGGTTTCCCGGTTCTCCGGCATCGACCACGATGAACTGATCCGGTAGCACAGTTTGTGCAGCCAGGGTGGGCATGAATGCCTTCATATCTCCCGGACGATTCAAGGTCGGGATGGCGACGGTGATGGTCATTTCAGAAGTATCAACCCCATGATGACGGCCAACAATGCCGCTCCAGCGTACATGAAGGCTTTGCGACGTTGTGCAATGTGGCTGGGTTCAAAACTACGACGCCCCTTGTCTCTTTGGGCTCGCGCCCGCATTCTCCAGTCGTACTCTTCTGGGGTGAGCCAATGTTGGCGCCCAGCGGAATCTGTATAGAGTTTGTATCCCTTTTCCTTGTAAAACTTCGCGCGCACACGCTCTTTAATCTCCGACTCAGCGAGGATTTGTTTTTCTCGTTTGCGGGCTTGTTGGCGACCATATGCCTTTTCTTGACGGCGCTGCTGTGCCTCTTGCCGACTGTCGTGTTCCGCCTCCAATTCGGAGCGAAAGTCAGTTTCGACCTGAGATACTTCTTCTTGGGTCAGAATGTTTTTTTTGTCGGTCATCGCTAACTGCATGGGGTTGTACTCCTGTGACTATAGTCCGTGGCTACGGAAACCACGTGACAGATCTTCAGTCGGGAGTTGAGATTGTAGACTTCCACAGTGAAATCAGTCGTGTACAAACGACTTCGTTATCGAAGTGTGTTTCGGCGCGTTTCCTTCCCGCTAAGCCCATTTCTTCTCGAAGTGTTGCATCGGATAAAAGGCGGGTAAGTCGATCAGCCAGTGCATCTTTGTCACCTGGTTCCACTAAGAAGCCAGTCTTTCCTTCGATGACAGCTTCTGGCGTGCCGGCAACAGGAGTGGAGACCACGGGAAGTCTTGCAGCCATCCCTTCAAGGACGCTCACCGGTAAGTTTTCCGCATAACTGGGTAAGCAGTACACATCTGCATTGCGGAAGGCGTTGATCTTGTCTTCGCCAGCCGTCCATCCCATGACTTCTACGTGGTTTGATATGCCCAAGTCATGGGCCAGTTGTTCTAATTTTTCAGTTTCGCCATTGCCGGCGAAACGAAACTGCGCATCCGGAACCTGAGAAAGTATGGCCGGAATGGCATGGGCCAAATCGAACGCCCCTTTACGTTCACCGACTTCTCCCATCATCAGAACCGTGGGGCTTTGTTGCGGGTCACGTTCGGAGGGAGGGTCGAAAGGTGAAAGTTCGACGGGGTTGTAGAGAATCTCCACTCGGCCTGAGGGCTTTGCCCATTCGATGCTTTTGTCGTGGATCTTTTGGTGCAAGACCATGACCATTGCGGCTTTTGAGAACATCCTGCGAATGGCGGCTGCATTCGCAGGAGAGGCGTCATGAAACTCTTCAAAGACCGCACCATGAATATGGACCACAACGGGGACACCGGTAAGTCTGGCTTCTTCAAAATAGGCGAGTTTTCGATAGAAGCTTCGCCGGTCGGCAACATGAATATGGAAGACATCGGGGCGGTAGCCCGCCGCCAGAGTTCGAACAAAATGAGTTTGTCCGAGAATGTTTTTTCCGAGCTTTTCAAAGATGGTGCCTTCGCCCATCGTTTCAAAGTACTTCACATCCACGTTACCGAAGGCCGCACTTCGCAGCCATGTGCGATGAACAGCTGTCATTCCGCCCGGGACATCGAGTCCCGGACCGATCATGCCAACGCGGAGTAATCGTCCCATTCAGTCAGTCTCGGGGAGAGTTTTTGGTAGATCGGAAGCATGCCCTGCGCCTGATGAGGCCAACTCGGCACATCTTTGGATAAGACATAAGATGCAGACCATGGATAAACTCTCGGCAAAATATCGGGGGAAGGGATGTAATACCCGATGTCGGATCTGGCCCGCAATAGGGTTAGAGTATGAAAAGGGGTAGCGAATCTATTCCAAGAATCCGATAGTAGTGATGAGTCCAGCTTTTCTTGATTCATGAGCAAAGGAACGCCCGTGCGTATGATTTTACAAGCCATTTGCCTTTCGTCTTTTTTGTTGGGTGGAATTGCGTCTGCTGACTCTGAAGGCGACGCATACCAAATCGGTGCCGGAGACTCTGTTTCTGTACAAGTTTTCGACGAAACGGAACTCAGTGGTGCCTTCAGTATCGGAGAAGACGGATTCATCGACTATCCTTTACTCGGCCGTGTCAATGTGGCTGGAAAAACGGCAGGTGGCCTCGATGACACCCTGACTGCAGCATTGGGCGAGCGCTTTGTTCGTGATCCTCAGATACAAGTCACAGTGACTAAATTTGGTAGCCAACCCGTACAGGTATTGGGCGCAGTCAAGAAGCCTGGATTGGTTCACCTTGAGGGTCGCACCACGGTGTTGGATGTAATTTCTAAATCAGGCGGCGTTGCTGATGGCAGTGTTGCTGAGGTGCGCATTCAGTTCAAGGACCAAAGCAAAGGGGCAATCACCGTACAGATCGATGACTTGGTCAAGAATGAATCTGCCAATGTTGTTCTCTCAGCGGGTGACGTGGTTCATGTGTCCGAGGGGTTGGTCGTTTACATGTCTGGCCAAGTGGCCAAGCCGGGTGCTGTGTCCTACAACGATGGGTTGACGATTACCCAGGCGCTCACGCGTGCGGGCGGGGCAACCCGACTCGCGAAAACCCGAGAGGCGTACATCCTTCGGGGCGAGCAAAGAATCTCCATTAACGTGAAGAAAATATTGAAGGGCAAAGCCGCGGACGTCACTTTACGGCCGGATGACCAGGTCGTGCTGTCGGAATCTGTTTTTTAGCCGAACGGATAGCGCTAAAAATAAAAGCGTGCGCCCATGTTTGCATCCACGCGTACGGCAGCGCTTGAAACCAGGACCAGTGTGGGTACCAACTGTACAAATGCGTCTACGCGTACGTCTTTGGGCACGAGCGCCACTCCGACAGGAACGCGCACTCCCAAGATGTTGTCGCTATCGGTTTGAAGTCGCAGACCTCCGCCAACCGCCACGTCTAAGCGAAAGGTTGAACTATGAGGTGTCGGGATTTCTTGAACCTTCACAAGATAGTCGGCTGCAATATGGAGGCTCCCGTTGACACCGGAGCCACCGAGTTCTGCCTGGGTCCACCACACACTATCCGTAGAAGGACGCCACGCTCCCGATAGACCCAGTACTGTGCCGACAGTAACGCCCACTCCATAATCTGAAGGGGCGCCCCGAATGCTTGTGTTGTCTGAGGGGGGCTGTATGACCACATCCGCCAAAGCCGAATGGAACCCTGAGGATACCCAAAGCAATGGTACGAGGCAGTACAACCATAATCTGCACATTTTCATAGGTTCTACTTATTTCTTTTTGGCCGTAGCCGCTTCCTTGGTCTTGCCTTTCATCTCTACAATTTTCTCTTGGTCCGTCAGTTGGGTTTCTTTCTTGGCCATCTCCATGCAGATTTTTCCAGCAGCCTTTTTAACCAATTTCTCAACTGCGATAGCCATATCGGTACCTTCTTTTGCACCNAGCGCTCAACGGATCTTTTTCCGGACCAAAGCCAGCTCTTTTTGCGATGTTGCCAGGTCTATGATGACTACAGAAGCCAGCCCAAAGACGTCACCGATGGCAGGAATTCCTGTTGATACGATCTTCCCACCTGCATGTGCATGGCTTGCGGTCATGGAAAGAGTCAAAAGGCTTGCGCCAAGAAGAGATAAGAAACGAGTGGTGGTTCGCATGGTATTTCCCCTTTGATGTTTGAGAAAGCTCGCTTCAACCTTGGCTTCATACCCCAAGATAAAGGGCGCACCTTTGTTATAGCGGTGCGGCTTTCGGATGTGGGTTAGCCGATCCGCACGTTCCACGTGGGGGGCTTCATTCATGAAATCGAAGTGTCGAACAACGCAATTCAATACATGCCTTATGGCCTTTGGCCTATTTGCTTCCACCTTGGGCTGTCTCGCCGATGGAAAGCCAGCCCAAGCGACGTCTGGGGAGACAGTAGAGGCGGTATCTCAAGCTGAAGCCCTGTATCTGCAAGGTTTTGAACAGCAAAAGAGTGGCAAGGCTTCAGAAGCCGTGGAACTGTACAAGCAAGCGCTTCAAATTGATCCCAAACATGTAGAGTCCCATTGGGAATTGGGTTGGAGTTACTACGCTCAAACTGAATGGGCGCTTGCTGTTGGAGCATGGGAGCAGGTCCAAGCGTTGGACCCTTCACGTGACCAATTGGACGTTTATTTAAAAGAGGTNCGTGAAAACCTGGCCCTTGAAGAGCGAATGGCTGCACTGGGTGTACAGGCTACGGATCCGGCCTCGATCAGTGAAATACAAGCATTAACCAAACCGAAAACCGATGCCGATGGGCGACGCGTCGTACAAGTAGTGTCGGTCGGTCATATCGTCATGGGAACCGATTATCCGCCCTCCAGCCCGAGACTTCCTCCCAATGATGGGGCCACCTTATTTGATGGATGTAAGGCGCTTCTACGGAATGCAGACGTTGCTTTTGGAAATTTGGCAGTTCCAGTATCAGACCGGGGGTATACCGCTAAAAAGGTGAACAATAAGACGATTTTCGCTTTTCGCGCTCCAGCTCGGTACATCAATTTGTTGGCGGATGCTGGCCTAGATGTGGTCAATGCGGCGAACAATCATATTTTCGATTTTGGTGCTACCGCGTATGAAGACACGTTGGCAGGATTGGATCGTGTTGGTGTTGCGCACACGGGTCGTGTCGGCGAGGTGTATGTTCGAGACGTACACGGCATCAGTGTCGCCGTCGTCTCGATGACCCAGCCGTACCGCAAATTCTTTCAGACTCACCATGACGTAGAAGCCGCAGCAGAACTGGTTGCTTCCATTGCCGATCAGCATGATGTTGTTGTTGTTGGGTTTCATGGCGGTTCTGAGTTCAATGCAACTCATACGCCTCGGAAACCGGAGTACATGGGGGGTGAGTATCGAGGTGAACCCTACCGTTTGTCTCACGCTCTTATCGATGCTGGGGCCGATCTGGTGGTTGGNTTTGGTCCACATCTTCCCAGAGCGATGGAGTATTACAAGGGTCGCCTTATTTCGTATTCCCTCGGTAATTTTGTCACCTATGGCCCNTTCAATCTTCGGGGTGCCAGTGGCTTGAGCATTGCCTTAGAGGTGAACTTTTATGAAGACGGTGAAGTCGCTTCTGCTGTGGCTCACCCATTCATCTTGCGGCCCCGGGGTATTCCTCAACCGGATCCTGAACTTGGTGCATTGAAACACCTGCGATGGGTGTCGTCCGTAGACTTTCCAGAGAGCGCACCCAACATCAGTGATGCTGGACTCATTACCCCCAAAGTTACGACCCCCTAGATGGCGAGCATACCCAGGGTGCTCCATGCGCCCCGCACTGTAGTTTTCATGACCTGACACAAATGGTGTGGGAACACGAAACAGTCATGGGGTGTGTCATTCGGCATCTTGCCGATGGTTTCATTGCGGGTCGCAGTGACGATGTATGGCGATTGGGAACTTTTTTGATCGTCCACATGGTGGGTTCGACAAATGTGGAATGGATTTGACTCAAAGATCCGGAAAAGCTATTGACGGGTCAAAGTCTTGACAGGTCAAATGACCTTCTCGATAATACTTTAGGTATGAGCCAGGCACTTGTCCCATAGTGCCGTTTTAGAGGCTCCATCTCTTCCCCTATATTTTTCCCACCTCCGTATTTTCACGTAGCTTCTCTGTTTACGCGTCAATATATTTAGCCTCCCATTGGACTCATGTCTGCCAAGAACATTCGGGCTCTCGCCCTCTGTACGCTCGTTTTCTTTGCTTCTCTGCGAGCGCAAGCCAACACCGATATGCACATCAGTGAACCTGCCCCTTCCGGATATACTTCCGCTCACATTAGCTTTGACGCTGTGGCAGCGAGTCCAGACTGGGACCGTGTAGAGACCATCAATGGGGACAAGCTGTATCCCTATGATTCAGAATTAAGATCCGTTGATCTTGTGATTTTCTATCACGGGATTGGGTACGGAACGCAGAACTATGTGTTGGGCAACAAGGTCCATGGCATCGGCGCCGCCCTTGCTTCTTCCGGCTTTGATAATCACAGTTCAGATGTGCTGGATGCCGGCGTGTTGTTTTTGGTGCCGAAAGGGGCATCCAAGCCCTTCAGTCAAGTAGAAGAAACCATTCGAGTGCTGGAAGAAGACCGTGGGATCCATATTCGCTCGATAACCATCGGTGGGTGGAGCGGTGGGGCCGTGGGGTTGACCTCTGCACTTGCGTCCGACATCGAGTTTCGAGCCATCCTATACGCGGATCCCAGTCCTGAGAGGCGAACGATGGCCTATTGGCCCGATGAACCCAACATTGACAATCCTGGGATGCTGATCAACTGGTACAGGACACAAAATTGGGGCAGCGCTCGACATCCAGGTGGCTGGTACGGCAATGCGAACCCGAAGTTTCTCCGGCGCGTTCAGGATGCCGGTGGCAGCGCCCATGCGGTGGATCTAAATCACAATGAAATCCTTCTGCTCTCTATGGTTACTGCAGTCCAGATTGCGAGTATCGAAACCAATTCTTGATCCATCAAGATGAGCATCTGTTGAAATCTGCTGGATAATTGTTTGAATTTGTGGGAGTTTGAACGTCATCAATACTCCACGGATGAACATGAGTAGAGCCGTTTACCTTCCTGTATTCACATTTTGGTCGATGCTGTTGTGTGGATGCTCGGATGCAACCGACCGGCCCGCCATGCAAACTGCGCGGTCTGCTCCAAGCGCTGAACCGGTTGTGGTGCAGTCTCCTCCGGTTGCCACCGAACAGGAAAATACAGCGGTTGAAATACCAGTAGATGATGGAAGCAGTTTGGCAAAACCCGCTGTATATGAAGTGTTGTCCCGTACCGACATCGTCATCGGTGAAGCTCATTGGACAAAGGTAGAGCTGAAGGCGAATGTGCCGATTCGTAACAGTGCAGACCGTCTTCATTCAACGGGTGAAC
>PALY01000082.1 GCA_002707085.1 Deltaproteobacteria bacterium | reverse complement strand
CAGCAGCTTCGATGGCAGCGCTGTGCAATGTTGTGCTGTTCGCAACGACATCACCAACAGCACCAACTGTTGTCAAGGACAAGGTGTCGTACAGCTCGTGGCAGATAGCGTCGTCAGACACGCAGTCTTCGCCGTACCAGCCAGCATCGCCAGCACCNGTNTCAGCCANNCCGAAGAAGTAGCCANNGACCATGTCAGCGTTTGTTACAGCTACTTCAACGCCAGTGTCGCTGAATGTTACAGCNAATNNAGCGTCNGCATCAGCATCAGCATCTGCATCNGCATCTGCATCTGCATCAGCTTCTTCAGCGCCAGTGTCGCAGCCAACACCAGCAGTGTCGCCACAATCTTTGTCCGCACAACCGATGGAAAGTGCAGTCAGACCCATAAGGGCAAGTGTGAAATTCTTCATTGTTGTCTCCTCCGAAGATAATCGCGTCAACCCTGGGACAACCCCATAGCAATACACGATTCGCGCGAAGCTTAACAGAGATCACGGAAAAACAAAGCTTATTATGAAAAAACCTATCGCTTTTTGGTGAAAAACAGCCCTTTTATACTCGCGAAACGCAGCTTTTCTACAAACATCCCTGTGGCGCGTAGTAGTCAGGTTGATGTCCCCAAGACAAAACACAGGCCCCAGTCGCGTCCCATACGGCGTAGGTAATGTTTTCAGCGGAGTCGAGATGCATCAGCGTTTCGTTGTTGTCCAAGGTGCCGTCCCATTCCACACCCGTTGCACTTTCATGAACGGAAACAAAGCGATTGGTTCCATCTTGAATCGTGTGGCAGTACGGTCCATCGATACAGTTTTCTGCATACCATCCGGCACCACCACGACCCGTTTCTGCCATACCAAAGGTACCTGTCCCTCCAATATTGGTCACAATCACTTCTAGATTTGCCCCATCGATCCACGCTGATTCCACAGTTGTGGGGCCGGTGGGTCCTGGCTCTTCATCTGTACCGGTATCTGCTTCACATGTAGCCCCCTCTTTGCATTCAGCCGATGCACAAGAAGCCGCCATGAAACATAAGAATGAAAATGGAATAAAACGCATACTATGGACCCCGTAAAAAAAGAACGCCTGCCCCGATAATGGGACAGGCGAACTTAATAAATCAAGCAAACGCTCAGCGTTTACTCCTCTACCACTTAGTCTACCATTTCTTCAGCGTGATCGTCGTGATCATCGTGAGAACCGGTGTCGCCTTCGTCTTTTTTACAAGCAGTGAACGCGATAAGGGCGGCGAGGGGAAGGATTACCTTCAGCATGATGTACCTCCATCAGCCGGAAATTCGGCTGGGTCGTTTATACCTTAAAGGGTTGACGTTGCACAAAAGAAACAAGAAAAAATCTTAGGTGGGCAGCAAAAATGGGTTCCAACATTTCAATTAATCAAGCTACATCGTCAGATTTATGGAATTTAGGTAATCTTACTCTTAAATCTCGCCTTCTGGTTGGAACGGGGCGCTACAGCGATTTTGCTACCATGACGGCGGTGCATGCAGCGTCCAAAACTCAAATGGTCACAATGGCCATTCGGCGTGTGGATTTGGATGCTCGAGATGTAGAAAACATCTTGGACCACATTGACCCTAAACAGACACACCTTCTACCAAATACCGCCGGTTGCTACACCCCCGAAGATGCCATCATGACCGCACACTTGGCAGCGGAACTTCTGGATACAAAATGGATCAAACTGGAAGTCATTGGCGATCCCCGCACGTTGTTTCCCGACAACGAAGGCACAGTACAAGCAGCAAGAACCCTTGTGGATGAAGGGTTTTCGGTATTGCCCTACTGTGGTGACGATCCCATCACGTGTCAGAAACTGGCCGATGTGGGTTGTACCGCAGTCATGCCCCTGGCTGCACCCATTGGCAGCGGACTTGGGATTCAAAACCCNACCAACATCCAGATCATTCGTGAACAAATCGATATACCGCTCATTATTGATGCTGGCTTGGGCACAGCATCCGACGCAGCCATCGCAATGGAATTGGGAGCGGACGCCGTACTGATGAACACGGCCATCGCTGGGGCAGATGACCCCATCAAAATGGCACACGCNATGCGCTTGGCTGTGGAAGCTGGCCGATATGCCTTTGAAGCAGGCAGGATCCCCAAGCGTTTGTACGCGACAGCCTCCTCTCCAATGGAAGGACGCATTACATCCATTGCAGGAGGGGGACCCGCATGGCCATAATTCCAACCGTTTTAGGTATTTCTCCAGGTGATCACGGCTGTGACCGTACGCTCAGTTGGTTGGCTCGTGGGTCGCATACTGGCGGATTGAAAGCCCTTGTTCTTCGAGAGCCTCACCTCCCAAAACCCGCATATGTTGAACTGGCTCGCCGCCTCTCTCCCTTGTTCGGTGGAGGACTCATTCTTCACAGCGCAAATGATGGAGCCCTTGAAGTGGCTAAATCGTCCGGCTGGGGTCTCCACATGACTTCTGATGCCGATTGGAAAATGGCGCGGCCATCTGTCAGTGGACTGTTGGGCGTCAGCTGCCATACCCCAGATGACTTGAAGCGCGCGGCAGACGCTGGGGCTGACTATGCAACCGTATCGCCCGTTTTCTCTCCGTTTTCTAAAGTATCGGACACCCGCCCGCCCCTTGGCCCAGAAACACTGGCGGAGTGGATAAATGAAGCCGATCTTCCCGTTCTTGCCCTGGGGGGAATTGACAGTGAAAATGCGTCCCTTACGATTGAGTCGGGCGTCCACGGTGTCGCATCCATCGGCTATCTTTTTCCCGAAAATGCGGATGCAGACGACTGCGCAGAACGTGCAGCAAAACTTGTAGCCTCCATTCGTTGACAGGGGCGGTTACCCTAAAAACATGCGCGTCCTTTTAGCCAGACCCCCTCGACGAGACAGGTTTGACTCAGGTCTAAGCGTACCGCCCCTTGGATTGGCATACATCGCNGCAGTCATTCGCAATCAGGGCCACCACGTTGAAATCATGGATGCTTACGCCCTTGATTGGAGTTGGGANCAGTTCGGAAAAGAGATCCGCAGCCGACGCGCCAACGTGTTCGGCTTGACCGCCATGACTCCAGTCGCCGATGTGGCAGCCCGAGCTATCAAGCTGGCACGCCCCTATGTGGACCGAATCGTTCTTGGCGGCCCCCATCCTACCGCTATGGGCGAATCCATTTTTGATGAGATCCCCGACCTCGACGCCTCCGTGATCGGCGAGGGTGAGTCGGTCATTGGACCATTGCTCGACTGGTGGAACAACAGTGAGACTGGCGCGCCACCGCCCGGAGTTCGGGTACACGGCCAACCGTTTACCGCCGCTTCCCCACCCGACCCGTCCACGCTTCCGTACCCGGCGCGAGACCTCTTACCCAACCATGCCTATCGCTATTTGTTCGCGACTCGGCGTGGCTTCACAACCATGATCAGCAGCCGCGGATGTCCATTCCGGTGTACTTTTTGCGACAAGAGCGTTGGTGGCTCCCGCTGGAGAGCGCGCTCTGCAACAGATGTGGTCGATGAACTGGTCGAGGTCCGTCAAAGATACGGAATCAAGTTCGTCAACTTCTACGATGACAACTTCACCCTACGCCGGCACCGTGTCATGGAGATCTGCGAGGAAATCCTAAACCGAAACGTAGATTTGGAATGGAAGTGTGAAGGAAGAGTAGACAGTGTCGACACAGAAATGCTGCAACTGATGCGCCGTGCCGGATGCCGAGTGGTGGCCTATGGCGTCGAAAGCGCAAACCAAGAAACACTGGAACTGCTCCGCAAAGACATCACGGTTGACCAAGCCCATGCAGCCTTCGCATCCACCCGTGACGCCGGGCTGAGAAGTCTTGCTTACATGATTCTTGGAGCCCCCGGAGAAAACCGTCTGGAAGTCCAAAAGTCCATCCGCTTCTGTCGAGACATCGGTGCAGACTATGTTCAGTTCTCCACCCTTTCTGCGATGCCAGGCACACCATTGTTCGCACACCACAAACCCGCAGCATCTGGAGTGCGGAACCCTCTTGATGCAGACATGAACCGTCCAACTGTGACCGACATGGATCCGGACATATTGGCGGGCCTTGTGCGACAAGCATGGACCGGTTTCTACCTTCGCCCACGCCCCATCGCGAGACTCGTTCGAGATGCAATCGCATCGGGGTCTATTGATGAAGTGTGGAGACTGAGTCGAGTGCTGACTGCGTGGTCAAACGCTGCCTAAACCAGGCTTTACCACGTCAATTCCAATAGTTTTCGGCGCACTTCTTCCGCCCGAGAAAATCCTGGCTCAAGACGCAACAGTTCCTCAAAGTGCATGACGGCTTGCTGGGCATCTCTGCGTTCATCCGCATAGATCAGACCCAAACCATAATGGGCGACCCGATTTGTCGGACAATACGACAAGGTGGTGTGAAGCTCGATGATCGCTTCATCAATCTCGTTTCCTTCCAAGGCCAAGAAGCCAAGATTCGCATGGGCTTTGCAGTACGTTCGGCGCACTTTCAATGCAGACTTCCACGCCTTTCGCGCACCGCTATCATCTCCGATTTCAGCCAGTGAAATCCCAAGATTATTCCAAGAATCCAGATGCTTCGGATCCCGTTCCAGTGCATTGCGGTATGCATCCGAGGCTTCTTCATGATCACCTTTAAAACGATGAGCATCTCCCAAACCATACCAACCCTCAGCCACTTCTGGGTGCAAGGATGTCGCTTCTTCCCAAAGCGCAACCTCAGAGGACCAGACCGCATTTCTCCCAATGGTCAGGGCCAGCAAGATGGGAACAAGCACGACAGTGGACCAAGCGGCCCGCCGCATCCATAGCGCTGGAACAGCCCAAGCACATGCCAACGATAGGTACAGCCCAAGCTGATACGATCGGTGTTCGGCCATACTTTCTTTCAAAGCGACAACTGAACTGCTTGGCACAAGAAATAGGGCACCACACACAAGCGCCCACAAGACCATGGGTCGGTGCCGAGTGTAACGATACAACACTGTGATCGTGGCAATGAACGCACTCAATATGGCCGCACCACGAAGAGTCCATGGCATCAGATCGGGTACGTGGTGGTACAGGGTCTGCCCATGCGGAAATGCCCACAACAGCCCATACCGGAGCCACACTTCAGCCTGTGTGGTGATCTGAATCAAAAAGGGCCGATCCACCTCTCGCGGAATGAAGTGTTCAGCGTACAAAGCGCGCGCTGTGACCCCCAGCGCAATGATTGCAAAGAAGGGAACGTACCAAGCCCAACGCACAGGACGCTTTTCACTTCGAAAAAACCACTCTAAAGCAAACAAGGCAAATGGCGTCATTCCCGCAACTTCTTTGGTACCCATCGACAACAAAGCGGCTGCGTAGGTGAGCAGCCGAAGCCCCTTGGCAGCGCCCGTTGTTTCCCTCTCCTTCAACAAGGCAGCAGCCCAGCAGGCCAGGGACAAGCACACAAAAAGAGCGCACAAAGATTCGGAACGTCCCGTGATGTATGTGACCGCCTCAGCACCCATCGGATGAATGCCCCACACACCCACAGCAAGAACTGCAGCCCAAACTGGTTGAGGGTGCTTGCCCAACTGGCCCACACGAACAGCCATGGCGAGCGCTGCACCAACAGTCAAACAGTGAATCACCAAACTGGTCAGGTGGTAGCCCAGCGGATCTGAACCCCACACTTGATAGTTCCATGCATACGTCAAAATCAGAAGGCAGCGCGAAACGTTGTATTCAAGAACTGCACGAAGCTCGTCCAAATTGTGAATGGTGGCATTTCCAACAACTTCAATTCTGTCGTCGTACACAAAAGGTGCATGCAGACCATTCAAGTAAGCAAGCGCCACCAAGGCCACGATCACGACCCATCCCACTCGAACCAAAACGCGATCGTGAGTCATGCCATCACCGACCGATATACATCCACATGTTGGACCGCAACAGGGGCGAACGAAAGGTGTGTTTCCACATATCGACGGCCGCGTTCAACCATCGCTTTACCAGCAGCCTCATCATCCAATAGCGTCCGAATCCGAGACCGTAATCCATCAAGGTCTCCGTACCGGACCAACAAGCCTGCACCCGCTTCCGCAATGAGTTCACCACACCCACAATCGTCTGCGACAACAACGGGCGCGCCACACAGCAGGCCCTCAAACGGCACAAGACCGAACACTTCATCTGCAGACGGGTAGACCAAAACATCGGTATCCGCCAACAAGGCCAGGCGATCTTCACCCTGCACAAGCCCCACAAAGTGGATGTCAGGCCCATCGACTGCAGATTCCGCAGTAGACATGGCGCCCATGTCATTGCCCGCCACGACCAATTGTGCAGGAGAAAGAGCGCCTTGCCCGAAAGCACGCACCAGATGCTCGACGCCTTTCCGAGGCGACACCCGACCCAAATAGGAAACGATTGGACCATCACCAAGCCCCCACCGTTCACGAAACGTCCCCGGAGGAGGCAACGTCGCAAACTCCCCCAAATCAAGACCGTTCGGAATCCGTGCAATGGAAGAGGACGGAATGCCGGCCTGCCGGTGTCGGGCCACATCCGACGCACTGACCGCTATCAGCTTGGCTGCACCTTTCGGTATCCCACCGCTCACTGCCCGGTCCCACATCCACTTCACCCCGATCTTTCTTTCATGACGCAACAAGGTCCCATTGGCTGTCAACACGTAGGGAATCGACCGGGCCTTGGCCCACCGAACCACNGCGTTGTTGAGTAGATGCCGATGTCCGTGCAAATGCACTACATCCACATCATCTCCCACCAGAGCCAACAATGCACCTACATCTCGCGGNAAAAACAACTGATGGTGGTATGCGGCGCTGTTCGACACATTCTTGCTCGTCAAAACACGAACACCATGATGGTCTCTGTCCACGGGCAACTGAGTGCGCGTCCCACCATCATAGGCATCGGTTGTCAAAACCGTGACCTGATGACCAAGCTGCACCAATGCGCGGCTCAGACCATCAACGATCCGAGGAATCCCGCCGTAAGCCCAGGTTGGGGGGAAATAGGGGGTGACATGCAGAATGTGCAAGGTGAAGCGTCCTCGGTCTATCTAATACCCTAGCATGTCAGACCGAGACAAGACCGGTGGCGAACGACGGAAGTGAGGATTAGACTGAAACCGCTCCGGAGGCCGCATGTCTTTTCGCACCGCCATTATTACACCCGCGCTCGCAACCCTATTGGCCACAGCGACTGGCTGTGGTGGTCCCGACTGCCAAAGCACCTGTGACAAAATCTATGGTGAAAAACCGGGGTGCGGCGACGCTGAAGGAACACCGGGCGAAGAAGGCTACCTAAACGGCCTACTGGGACCCAGCGGAAATCGTGAAACCATGCTTCGCCAATGCCAAGAAGAATGTTCTACAGCGCTCGAAACACCTGGAGAGGTCGGCAACTATGCGCCCAACGACTACACACCCAGCACCGAGGTCGTAGAACTTGAGAATGACAAGCAGGCGGGACTGTGGATGGACTGCGTTGAGGAAAACAGCTGCATGAACCTAGAGTCTGGGTATTGCGCACCCATCTGGTAAAANCATGCATATAAAAGTTTTTCTATTTTCGACCTTCGTGGCCTTTTTTGCCACAGGTTGTGAACCCAACTGCCAAAAAACGTGCGCCAAGCTCATCGAATGTGAGGGCGTCGACACACCGCGCCTACACGAAGAAGAATGTGCGCGCAGTTGTGGAACCCAACAAAATTTGTATGACACATGGGAAGCATCCGACGAACGTGANCGCTTCGCGGATATGAAACGTTGCATCAAAGATGCAGAGTGCGACGAAATCGTAGACGGCGAATGCTACGACGAGGAGCTCTACATCTGGTGAGCAAGCGTTCCCGACTACTGTTTCTTCATACTGGAGGCACCCTTGGCATGGTTCTCGATGGAGATCCCGGCCACTTGGTCCCAGGACACACGGCTCCTGATTTATTGCCACTTGTCCCCTCTTTGGCCCAAGTTGCAGACATCGAAGGGCAAGTCATCTGCAATGTAGACTCATCTGATCTACTTCCAGTCCATTGGGGCCAGATTGCGACCACAATTGCCGAAAAGCAAGAAGACTTCGATGGCTTCGTGGTCTTGCATGGTACCGACACCATGCCTTTCACTGCATGCGCCCTCAGTTTCATGCTCGGAGGGAACCACAAACCGGTGGTACTCACAGGGGCTCAGCGACCCCTGGCTGAACCACGCACAGATGCTCGAATCAACTTGGTCCACTCTGCAATATGTGCAACAAAGGACATCCGCGAGGTGGGGCTGTACTTTGGTTCGCACTTGTTCCGAGGCAATAGGGCCACCAAAACCTCTATTCACGCCTACGATGCATTTGCGTCACCCAATCATGCGCCCCTGATGGAGCTTGGCGTCGACGTGGAACGGATCGGCACTCCCCTACAACGCACAGGACCCGTCNCACTCAATACAGCCTGCGATACACGCGTAGCGGTCCTTAGCGTATTCCCAGGAATGGCCCATCAAGCCATCGATGCCATGGCGGAGGCCGGCAAACGTGTCATCATCCTCCGGGGTTTTGGGGAAGGAAACTTGCCCCAAAAGGATTGGCCAGAGGCCATTCGCCGTGTCACCGATCAGGGCGTACATGTGTTGATCGCCAGTCAATGCCGGACCGGCGCAAGCCGGCCAGGCCGATACGCTGGTTCCAACCGTTCACGAGATGCTGGCGCACTATTCATCGGCGACATGACTGGAGAAGCCGCTGTGGTCAAAGCCATGTGCTTGTTGGGCCGAGGCTTAGATGGCAACACGTTCCGGTCTGCCTTCGTTACCTCACTCGCGGGCGAAGTTACGCCGGGTTCAGCCGATCTCCTGTGACAACCCACCCATGAGGTGGGCGAGCAACCAACGCGTCGACGTGTTCACCTAGACCCCAGCCGCGTTGATGGAACGCCTCTGCAATCCGAACGCGAAGCCGGTTGGACTCTTCCTTTTCATCGGCCAAACATTCCGCCAAAGCGGCCTGTACCGATTCATCCGGTTGAGCCAAATATGCTTCAACCGCAGCGTAGCGAATGCCTTCATCAAAATCGCAAAGGCACTCTTTCACCCCGGGGACAATGCGGTCATCTGTGTACTCTGCCAGCTTGATCAATACCTGCCGCTTTTTCTCGGGCTTGAACGGATCATTTTCTTTCTCAAGCAATTGAAGCAGAAGTGCAACCGTAGACGCTTCTCCCTCAAAGCGGTCCACCAACTGGAGTGGACGAGCAAACTGAGTGGCCTTGTGGGACCAGATCTTGATCGGGCCGGCAACTTTTTCGCCCAACCCTTCCAGCAGTTCAAACGCCAACTGCTTCTCTCCCAGATCTTTCATCTGATGTTCATATTTGATTGTAAAACGGCCCAGAAGACCCAGAATGGCCTGTTCCGAACCCTCTTGCGCCAGCCAATGCATGCTGGCTTCCCGATCTTCAGCTTGTGCATTCAGGTTTACGACCCGCTTAGAGTGGCGTTTTAGCTGCCCCTCTGCACCACCTGTAAAGAAATCCAGTAAACCCATGGCCTTCGCTCCAAATCCGATTGATTTGCAGCCTAATCACAAGATGGCCCGAAGCCCACCCATCCATACACTCCCCAAGATGGCGCAGCAGGTGTGAGGCCCTTTGTTGCTCGCCCTCCAGCACGAATTCGACATCCTTTCTCACCTTCAACATCAATCGTCATCCGAGCGGGGTTGCGGGAAGTCGCGAGTGTTCCGCCTACATGGGTCCCCCACAAAACATTTCCGGACTGTCCAGACACATGGAGCCGCATCAATGCGGCATCATCTTGATTGGCAAAACGAATGGGATCACCACTTATCTGTACACCGGCCGTTCCCTGAACGCTCCAATGGTCGTGGATCCATCCAACCGTACCGGCCACAGTGCTGTCCGTTTCATCCGAACCCAGCTCCGACTCATCTGTGGCATTGGGCAGTTTTACTTGCCATGCAAAGCCCAAATCAACGGGGCCGGACCAGGCGACGGCATGGACGCCAAGATGAACATCCCCTGCCCCACTCACGGATTGCCCTGCAGGCATTTCATCCCACAACCAACCCCATTGACCATCCAGCTGCACNGACGGGCTTGGACTCCAGCGTACTTCTGTCCGACTTTCGGCTCGTGTTCTCGGACCCGCACGAAAGGGAAGAACTACATCTTTCTGATAGACCGCCCCCGTCCGCAGCGTCCATTCAGAAGGATCCACCGCGCCAGACACAGGCCAGATTGCAGCCAGTCCATCGCCAGGGTACATCAATAAAACGGTCAAACAGCCAAGGGCTAAGCGGGGTATCGTCCCCGCATTAAAGACCCCTTGGCCAACATCATTGTTTCTATGTCGTTGACGATCGCCCCTCATTCTCCGTACACTACCGCACGATGGTCAATATCACTGGTCGACTTTTAAATTTGCAGAAGCGAACTCGACCCCGACAACAGGAAAAAGCATGACGGCTCCCCGGTTTACGATGCCCACTCTGCTGTTCAGTTCATTGGCTTTTGCCATCAGCTGTGGTGGTAAGTCGGGCGATACTGCTCCAGCAAGTGCCGCTGATGGATGTGAAAAGCCCATCGCTGAAGCAGGAGACGCTCAAACTTTACCGCTGGGCGCAAGCATCATTCTGGATGGTTCAGGCAGCGTTTGGTGTGGTGAGTACGCCGCACACAAAGTAAAATTCAACTGGAACTTCGAACGTGTTCCAAGTGATTCGGCGATTACAGAAGATAATCTTTCTGAAAACCGCTCNAGCACCTCGCACAAGCCCAACTTTGTTCCCGATGTATCTGGCGAATATGTGTTGGCGCTGCGAGTCAACGACCCAGTCAACGCTTCAGACCCCGATTACGTCGTCATCAATATTTCATCCGACGACCTGCCTCCGATTGCGAACTGCGGTGAAGACATCACCGGCCAAGTTGGCACAGCAGCCACACTGGATGGACGTGCTTCCTCTGACCCAGAAGGAGCACGGGTGGAATACACGTGGGGCGTATCTTCCGCTCCCGAGTGTTCTCGGATGACCACAAGCAACATCTTTGATCAAGGAACACCATTGCCATCCATCGTGCCGGATTGTGATGGCTTGTATGTGATGAGTCTGGTGGTATCAGATGGCCTGCAATGGTCTGACCCCGACTACTGTACCGTCAGTGTACGGTCCGACAATGAAGCACCTACGGCAGAAGCTGGGCCTGGAGGAACACTGCCCCCATGCACCGACAATCCGTTCCAACTGTCAGGTTGGGGCAGCTTTGATCCGGACGGAGATGCCATCAGCTACGACTGGTCAGTAGTAAGCGCGCCTCCTGGAGCCGACCCTGCAGTGTACGGTTTCGTGGACGCCACGGTGGTTGCCCCCTGGTTCAACTGGGACCGCGCTGGCGAATGGAGCTTCCAGCTTCAAGTCAGTGACGCCAAGCAGACGTCATCGCCCGACATCGTGACCTATATTGTTGCCGACGAAGGCAGCAACAACAGCCCCACTGCGAATAGCGGCGGTGATCAAACCGTAACGGTCATTGGTGCATGCACATCATCCTCCTATGTTTGGTCCTGTGAAGATTGTCCGGAAACACGCCACACCATGGACGGTACGGGTTCATCCGACCCCGATGGCGACACACTTCAATACAGTTGGGACGAACCCGCTGGCTTGTTGACATGGACGGGAACAACGACCCCCGTGACCGATGTGATCTTTCCTGCACATGAAGCCACATACGGTGTTGATACCACTGTGGAATACTACATTGACCTTGAAGTGAATGACTGCACCTTGAATGACGAAGATCATGCCACCATCACCTACATCTGTCGGGGGGAGAATGTTCCACCTCCGCTCTAAGCCTCTCGCCTTGATCCTCATTGCTGGTCTGACTCTCGCTGCATGCGGTGAAGAAGAAGAGAGCAAAGAAGAAAACAACGCACCCGTTGCGGATGCTGGTCCCAACCAGAGTCATGCTTCCAATGCACCCGTATTGTTATCCGGTACAGGCTCTTACGATCCAGATGGCGATCCGTTGTCATACCAGTGGACACTCGATAGCGTTCCGGACGGCTCAGACCTGACGGACTTAGAAAGCCCCTTTACGGTGAATGGCGAAACCGACCCCGCGACCAGCTTCACTCCCGACACACAGGGCACATACGTCGTGTCTTTGATGGTTACAGATGGACTTGGGCTTGAATCCAGCCCCGACCGCATGATGGTCGAAATCGTGGCCGGTGACGCACCCGTTTCAGAAGCTGGCGAAGACATTTATGCCAATGTTTCAGAACTGGTGACCATGGATGGATCGGGTTCATACGACAGCCTTGGTCGTGACCTCAGCTATTCATGGTCTTTTGCTCAGGTACCTCCACACAGTGAACTGACCATGCTGGATGCATCAGACACTGCCAGTGCGACCTTCACTCCAGATGTCAGCGGGTTGTACCTCGTCGCTCTGGTGGTGAACAATGGCCTGATTGACTCAAGTCCAGATACAGCTGTGGTCCGTGTACAAAGCAGTGCCTCTGATTCTCCAATCGCGGTAGCCGGGGATGACATCTCTGGAGAAGACTGCACAAACATTGTGCTGGACGGATCTGCTTCAACCGACCCCAATGGGGATCCGCTGAGCTATTTCTGGGACCTCCAATCCAGACCAGCGGACTCAGCCGCAACAACAGACTTTTTTAGCGAACGTACCGGTGAAACCACCACCTTCCAGCCCGACATCGAGGGCGAATACGTGGTGTCATTGGCGGTACATGATGGTTCAAGCTGGTCAACACCCGACCTGCTCACCATCAACGCAGCGGAACGCTCATACAACTCACCCGCAGCAGTGAACCCAGGTGTCCCACTGACCTTTGATGGTGGTGATGCCATTTGTGAAGAGTCTGGCTACTCGTATGTATGTGCTTACTGTGAAGCGGAAACCGTCACCCTCGGGTCCGATGCAGTGGTCAGTGACCCAGACAGGGACAATGTGACCACAGAATGGACAGTCCTGAGTGGCTCTGNGGCCATTCACAACCCAAACAGTCTGTCGACCACAGTGGTCCTTTCTGGCGCCCAGCCAGACGAACCAGAAGCGTGCACAGACACTGAATACTCGTTCCAGTTGGCAGCCACAGACTGTACTGGCGCAGTCAGTACCCAAACGGTCACCCACACAGTCACCTGCTGTGGATACGACTTATCAACGGAAGCGGCAGATACGAGTCCTCCCACACCGTAGAACGCCCAAATGATAGGCGCCTTTCTTCTTTCGGTGGCAATGGCACAAGCCCCCTTGCCACTGCACGATGCATCAAAGCCGTGCGTTGATCACCATTTCCCCGCACTCGCCGGAGAGTGGGTGTTGGCATGTGACAGTCGTAGGCGTGTTTCCACGGCCATCCATCTGACGTCTCGTCGAACAGTGGATCTGCCACCCAGTCACCGGGTCGCCATTGGTGCCAACAGAGTCCACGTGCCGGGGCACGGCTACTTTGCCCTTGGAAGCGATGAGGCGTCCGTCCAGGAAACTTCCATACGAACAGATAAAACCTGGCCCAGCTTGTCCATCGATGTGATTGCCACAATCCAAGAAGACGGCACACTTGAATGGGCCAATGAATCCACAGGGCTTTCTCTTCGCATCATCTCTCCCAAAGGGCGATGGGGCACAAAGCCTGCGATCACCCCCAAAGGAATCGCCTGGGTTTCAGAAGGAAATGATGGAGATACTGATCTCTGGTGGACACCCATTGGTAGCGCTGTACCACGTCCGATTGATGCAGGTCCCGCACACCAACGCCATGTTCAAGCCAGTGGAGACTGGATTGCATGGACAAGCGGTAAACAGATCAAGCTATGGAACACGGTCACCAATGAACGGGAATCTATTGAGGCTGAAACTGGATTCAATGCACCGATCAGTTTGTGGAAGAACATTGTTTGCTGGGAAGATCGGAACCCAGCCGACATCGACATTCGTTGTTCAGATGGAACATGGATCAGTCGGGACGGGCATCAGACCCACCCGCAACGTTGGGATCAGTGGCTGATCTTTAGGGAAAATGGCCATGTCATGCTGCAAACATTGGACGTGTCCCAATGATGGACCTCTGCATTGTATTGCTTGGTCTCTTCATGGCGGCCGGCACAGGCAGGTGGCTACTGCCCGAAAAACTCCGCGTGAGTCATGCTGCTTGGGCGCATTCAACCTTGGCTGGCATCTTGGTCTGGGGCTTTATCGGTCTGGGGCTTGGCCTGATTGAACAACTGACCATCAGAAACCTGAGTTTGATTCCGCTGGCTTTGTCCACAGGCTGGCTTCGTGGCCCACGCCCCCGCATATCCACAAGGCTATTCGGCCCCCTTTTGGTTGGATTGACGGTTCTGATTGTGGGTGCAGTGGATGCGTATACAGCCATCCAGGGAACAGATGAACGGTACCTCCATTTGGGCGTCCCGATGCAGATGATCCTTGACGAGGGGCTGGTCGGAGGCCTGCTTCACCCAAACGGGAGCCGTCCCCTTAGCCTGCACATGGTCTACACCAGCCTTTTGGCCACAAACGGTACACATGGGCCAGGTTGGCTCAATTGGTCGCTCACCCTCGCGCTGATTGTATTGATGTTCGATATGTCCGAGCATCATCTCCGCAATCGGCTCCCAGCATGGCTTGGTGTCGCCCTTTTGGCCGGCTCGACCACATTCCACCAATCATCGGGTCAAGCAGCGAATGATCTTCCTGCGGCTTTCGCTCTTCTATGCGCAATGGATGCCGCACTGCGCGGTTCAGGTCGGGGACTCGCGTTGGCCGCCGCCACCGCACTCAGCATCAAATACACCGCAGCCAGCGGTATTGTGGGCATATTCTTGGTGGCACGGATGCCGTGGAAGCATCGTGTTCTATGGGGAGTTGTGGCCTTGGCTTTGGTGTCGCCATGGTGGCTTCGCAACATGGGGGATGGACTCCATCCGCTTTTTCCATTTGCCGGATGGCCTGAACCCCTCCTCCCCTTCCAATACTTAGAAAAGTATGGTGCAGGCAGGCAATTTGTGGATTTTCTGATGTTGCCCTGGAACACGGTGATGACGGCAGAGGTCGACAGCATGCGTTTTCTTGGGCGCCTGCACCCGCTGTTTTTCTTTTTGGGTATACCCGCGATCATTGCGTGGAAACACCCGGAAGTGAAGCCATGGATTGTGGTGTCGTGTGCAGGGGCCGTAGGGTGGGCCATGGGGCCGCACTGGATCAGATATCTGCTGCCAACACTGCCCATCATCAGCTTGATGATCGGAGCGGCCTGCGCTGTATGGTGTACCACTGCACGCCTTCGGGCCACGCTTGCTCTTCTTTGGGCGGCAGGGTTGTGGTGGGGCGCTGAAGGTGTACCCGGCCTGGTCAAAGACAGGCTGGCACACATAGAAGACGCTGACATATCTGGAAGTGAAGTCTTTGAATACGCCAACCGCTATCTGCCGCAAGACGCGACCGTCGCATTGCTCTTCTCGTGGGGTTCCAGTGACATCAACCGCAAACAAATACTCGGCAGTGTAGAAGATCATGTTCCCACCCGGCACTTCCTTCTACGTCACCGAGAAAACAGCGTGGATGCCATGGTTCAAGCGGGTGCTACCCATGCAGTGGTTCGACACACAATGTTTTTATCCAACGCGTACCCATTCTTGACGCCCGAAGATTTGCAGTCCCAGTTTAATGGTCCCGTAGCAGACTTAAACAACCTCTTGTTGATGAAGGCGGAACTCCTGTTTCAATACGGAAGTCACCGCGTATACAAACTGCCAACCAGGGACTGACTTGACACCAACAGCCATCGGAATACCAGATGGCCCTCGCGGAAGTGGCGGAATTGGTAGACGCGCTAGATTCAGGTTCTAGTGGCCGCTTGGCTGTGGGGGNTCAAGTCCCCCCTTCCGCACCATTTACAAGACCGTCGGTTATCCGACGGTTTTTTTTTGTCCCAGCAGATTGTCTCGCTGCGACACCAATGTCATGGTATTCGCCACAAAAATGAACGCGTGACCTACGGCAGGGCCTATGTACCCCTTTTAGGACCTTGGCATGGCGATTGCATTAAGGGTGGACACAACTTTGAAGGAGAAACAATGAAAACCGTTTACTTGCCTCTGGGATTGCTCTCTGTCCTGTTGGGCTGCAGCGAAAAAATGATGGACATTACATCCGGTGAGGAAAGTTATGCCGAAGATATGGGCATGGACAATGGGGACATGGCAGCCCCCAATGAAGGCACCGAAGATGATGGGTATGAGCCTGAAGAGGAAGACGACCTGTTGGCCCTCAAGCCCGCCACGACACCTCGGCACGTGTTCGTAGCGAACCCAGACCGAAACACAGTCACGCGCATTTCGGTACCCAGCTTGGCGGTCATTACTACAGAAGTCGGTTCAAACCCCGTCGATGTTGCGATCACCCCCGACCACTCGAAAGCCATCACCTTCAACCTAGATTCCAACGATGTAAGCATCATCGATGCTGAAACCTTGGAAGTCCAAACCGTTGCTGTTCGGGCAGGACGCAACCGGATGGTTCTTTCGCCAGACGGAGGATGGGNGATCTGCTTTTACGATCAAAACTCAGAAAACGTTGCAGCATCCAGCGGAGGCGCACAGTCGTTTAATGACATCAGTGTGGTCAATGTGGAGACACTGGAAGAATTCTCGATGGTGGTGGGTCCCAATCCACATGCCGCGCACTTCAGTGCAGACGCATCTGTCGCAGTCATCGTGAGTGATAGCTACCTCTCACGCATTGATTTGCTCACCGATGAGCCAGAAATCGAGCACATTCAGATCACAGACGATCTGGTTGATCCTCCGGTCGCAGAAGAGGTCGTCCTCACTTCCGACGGTTCGACGGCCATCGTCCGTCAGTTTGGTGCAACGGAGCTGGTACACGTCGACCTGGACTTCCTTTCACGGGACAGCCTGATGGTTGGCGACAATCCAACAGACTTGGACATTACACCGGATGGCACACAACTGATTGCTGTTGCTCGCGGCTCCAGTGAGCTGTGGGTCTATGACTTGGCCGATCCGTTCGACGCACAGGATGTCATCGAACTGCCAACCGATACGCTCTTTGGTTCAGTGTTGCTCAGTCCAGACAACAGCTACGGCCTGCTGTACAGCACCGCATCGGGTGAGAGCCTGTATGCCAGCTGGGACCGAACAACGAACGAAGTCATTCTGAGAGACCTTGTAAAACCAGTCAAGAGTGTAGGTATAAGCCCTACAGGAGATACAGCTCTTGTGGCTCATGCGGCTTCAAACGGAGCAGATGTTGGGTCCAGCTCGCCCTACTACGGACGGCCAGCCCTCTCGTTGATTGCGCTCGACACGTTCTTCAGCACCGCCATTGCACTGCCCGCCGAACCNACGGAATTTGCTCATACTCCAGATGGAGAAACGGGCTTCTTCGTCATGGAAGGCGAACCGTACTTGGAAGTACTGAACTTCAACACTTTGATTCATGATGAAATCGAGTTGAAGAGNAATCCCGTACATCTTGGCACTCTTTTGGACACACAAACTGCGTACGTCAGTCAGGAACACCACCTGGGACGAATCAGTTTCTTCTCCCCCGATGATGGTGAACTCCAGACAATCACCGGCTTCGAACTCAACGCAAACATCGAGCAGTGAGGTAATCATGAACTTCCGACTTTTATTGCCAGCCCTTGTCATGGGGTGCAACCCATGGCCCGACTACAACACTGAATACCTCGACGAAGATCTATGGGATGCCAACATCGTCACGCTCGATGATGGTGTGTATGCCCGGCTTCCACATGCAGGACAGTTGGTCCGGGTGGGAACCGACGACACATGGCACCCCGTTGATCTCGATGGCGCTCGACCCACTCGAATGTCTGCGGACCTCTACAAAAACAGATTGCTCGTCCATGCTGAATGGCCCATTTGTGAAGACCCGGAAGAGTCCATCAAGTTGGTTGAAGACTGCCCAGAAGAATCCCTGTCTTGGGAAAGCGAACTGGCGATTGTCGACAACGGGAAACGAACAGCTGTTGCCAACGTGCCTCGGCACCTCAATGCAATGAAGTTCACACCGGATGGAAACACTGCGGTCGCTTATCTGAACGATGANATNGATGTNGGTTCAGTCACTGGNCCCATCGTCGANCTATCAGANGTTCTCTTNATCGACTTGGATTCAGGCGATACCCAATCGGTATCGGTCGGGTTCATGCCAAAAGAGGTTCTGTTTACACAAGATGGAACAAGAGCGGTGGTTCTTTCTCGGTCTAAAGCCGTGGTTATCGACATCGAAAACCGCAGTGTGACCATTGAATACCCACTCACCAATGACAGCGATATCGAGATCGATCCTTCAGCGGCTGTGCTGAGTCCAGATGACCGCTATGCAATGATTGCAATCGCGAATCAACAAGACCTGTACAAACTTGACTTGGAGGTTGTGAGCATCGATATCGAAGGACTTGAGGGCATACCCAGCGATTTGGCCTCAGACGTGACCTACGGACAGACGGTCGTTGTATATGGTGACGAAAACCAGGTGGATATCATTACAGAGCATGACTTTATCGAACGAGTCAGCCTGGAATTGGACGACCCTGCTACATCGATTGCCATCACGGATGGTGCCGCGGTTCTATACAACACGAGGCACAACTCGGTACGAGATGTCGTCTTGGTGGACCTCAACGATATGAAATCCACTGAGTACGTAGCAGCGAATCCAGTCGATTCATTGCAACTCACAGAAGAAGGCGACTACGCGGTTGCAATCCTTCGACCCGAAAACGGTGGAGGTTCAGGACTCGATGGCTACCAAGATGCCCGCTGGGGCTTGGCCGTCATGGACCTGCTCTCTGATGANATCGCAAGTTTGGTGCTTGAATCGAAACCCGTTGGACTTGAAATCGTACAAAATGGAGATGGTGCATTTGCCCTTCTGCTCTTGGAAGATTTGGACTCCTTGCTACAAATCGACCTTTCTCGTCCCGGAAGCTACTCGGAAATTGAACTTCCGGCAGCACCTGTGGGTATTGATGCGAGTCCTGATGGAGGATTCACCATCGCGCACGATTCCGACTTGGGGCAGGTCAGCTTCCTCGACCCAGCCACAGGCAAAATTCGAACAACCGGCGGATTCGCAACCGCAGGGATGTTCAGTGACGATCTTCTTCCTCGCCGCGACACGGAGTAAATGATGAAAACGCTTATCCTTACAACATTGATGACTTTCGCTTCATCCGCACAAGCACGGGAATGGAAAATCACTGCCGACTCAAACGTCATTGATGCTCCACATGACTCCACTTTAGATCTTATCGACTATCGAGGGCGCCTCCCTGCCGCGGGCTTCACCGTCGGCATGAGCCTGAATGACCGGATGTCTGCAGTGGTCGGTTTTCATACAGGAACCATTGGAACGGTGATGTACTCTCCCACGGCTGCAGAGAATGAAGAAGAAGAAGATGTGTGGGGTGACACATCGGAGAGCTTCCAAATCGCACTCCGTACTCACCAACTATCGGCGGGTACACGCTGGCACTGGGATTTGGCGGAACGACTAAAACCCACAGCCACCACGAAAGTCCTGTTGAGTCACAACCGACTCAGTATGGATGAGAATGTAGACTTGGAAGGATCAGAGGTGGCCGTGCGCTACGGCACTCTTTCTCCTGGCTTGTCTGCCGCTGTGGGTCTCGAGTACACGTCTTTTAATATCCAAGGGGCCCGAATGATTGTCGGTGGAGATCTCGGCTATGCCTACTACATGCCCATGAACTTTCAGGACTCCGACAGCGCCGATGAACCCATCGATATTGGTTCCATCAAGGTCAACGGTTTGTTTGCGCAAATATCTATCGGCACACGATTCTGATAGAACTCACCACCGGCCGTGCAGCCCTGCACCCAATACTGAAAAGTAGGGCTGTACGCTGCTGGTGGGCTTCATGAAGAAATAGCCAGTACCAACGACCGCAACACCCGCCCCAAGAACCGCAACACTGGCTGCCCGCCGTTGCACGAAACGTTCGGTCAAGATGTCCGCTTGGTAGCGACTCAACTCGGTGGGATTCCTTCGACCNCACTCCACCATGTCACGCGACGGTTTTACAACCGTAAACTGTGCGACGACCCCGCCTGTGACCAAGCCACCACCTGCCAGCATGACGATGTTTCTACCCGTCCAAAACGACTGTCTATCTACCACTTCATGGGCAACCACAGTTGAATCGGTCTCTTTTTCAGCCTCTTCTGTTTTGGGTGGAACCACCAAGGGTTCGCCACCTTCATCGGTGACAATGCCACCAACAATGCCGCCGCTTTTCTCGTCCGGAGTTTCTTCCGTCGTTTCTTCTGCAACCGCAACTGCAGGAGTATCTTCGGCCGTTGATGCTTCTATCTCTGCGGCAGCCGGCCCCTCATCTCCAAACGCATCCATCCCAAAGTCATCTTCAACCGGCATCGCAACAACCACTACACTGGTATCAACCTCATAGGGACACATGGCCAACCAATCCAGCGCGTCGTCATTCTTGCTGAAGTCATTCCAGACGCCATACACATCGCCTTTGGGGCACTGGACTTGCGCCAAGCGCATACCCACAGCCGCCCAATCGCCATGGCGAACCCGGGTACCATCAACGTACATCTGAGCTTCACCGACCTTCTTTGGCACCTTTGGAGAGACCACATCACGCCCTTGCACTTCTGAACGGAGCGCTTCAAAAAGACGCCGCATATCCATGCTGTCACTCAACTCACGATCCCATTGAAACTCGTTATCGACGGTCAATGCCTGCCGAAATTCATCCATGGCACGAGAGTTCTTCTTCCGCTCAAGAGCGACCAAACCTTTGTAGTACCAATACGATGCCAACACATCATTGGGAATGATGCCTTCAGCCTCAGCAAACGCTGTGTAGGCCGAATCTAAGGCTGTGCGTGTGGCTTTACGGTCCGCAGCAAGCAACCCATCACGAGCCTCTTTGAGATGCTCTTGGGGAAAAGCATACGCCGTTCCAATGCAGAGCCAACCACATCCAAGAACCCGCTTTAGCAACCCGCCTCTAGCCATTCCTCGCTCCCCGAACTCAGGGAGTAAAGGTACGCACATGTGCGTCCCTTTTCAACCTCCGCCTTCAAACCGACGGTTTCTCCGTTGGCACGAATCAGTACCCGATAGGTACCAGGCTCCAGATCAATCAGTGATAATTTACGCGTTCCATCCCACTTGAAATTGTATCCGGAAAGCTGCGCTGAAATCGTAACGTTGGCGCCACCATCACCTTTTAGTTCCATGACCAAATCGCCGCCATTACCGCCAGCCTGGCCTGTTTGAACTTCTTTGCCCGGCTGGTATTTGGGTGCGATTGGTGTTCCAACCTTGGCCTCTTGCGGCATATCTGTCTTGATCAGATTCTCGTATACACCATACAAAAATGCGATCCCCAGAACGAGACCAAGCACCGCAACCAATAGGAGTAAACCATTGGAACTTTTTTCTTCCGCTCCTATCGTGATCGGCACACTTACACTGGAGTCCGGCGGAGCATGCTGTCCTCGATCTACACGTACCGGTTCCTCTATTTCGAGACGTTTTTCCACATGATCAGAGATGAACTCCGCACCCGTTTCAACGGGAGGAATGGAACCGTCGCCTTTTGGATCTTCTTCTACAAGCTCTCTGATCGCCTGACTGTCCAAACGTGAGGAGTCTTCAAACAAAGTAGATCCAGTGAACGGATCGCTTGGGTCAGACGGCAATTCTTGTGCCTTGTGGGCGGGTCCAACAATATCCCGACAAAAACGGCGAAGGCTGCCATCTTGAACCTGATCTGCAAGACCTTCCAACATATCGACCACCAATTGGGCCGTTGGGCGCTATTCTGGTTCATAGGCCAACATCATACGAAGCAAGTGACGTACGTTCTCCGCCACCCCTGCATCCAAATCA
>PALY01000081.1 GCA_002707085.1 Deltaproteobacteria bacterium | reverse complement strand
TCGACGACTTCGGAGACGACACCCGCACCAACGGTCCGGCCACCTTCACGGATAGCGAATCGAAGTTGCGTTTCGATGGCGATGGGCATGATCAGCTCCACTTCCATCTCGATGTGGTCGCCAGGCATTACCATCTCAACACCGTCAGGAAGCTTCACAGCTCCAGTTACGTCGGTTGTACGGAAGTAAAACTGGGGACGATAGCCCGCGAAGAACGGCTTGTGACGTCCACCCTCATCCTTCTTCAGGATGTAGGCTTCGCACTTGAACTTCGTGTGAGGGCTGATTGAACCAGGCTTCACGATGACCTGACCACGCTCTACATCTTCACGCTTGATTCCGCGAAGAAGAAGTCCAACGTTGTCGCCAGCCATTCCAGAATCAAGAAGCTTACGGAACATCTCGACACCCGTGATGGTGGTCGTTGTTGTTTCCTTGATGCCAACGATCTCTACAGACTCGCCAACCTTTACTTCTCCACGCTCAATACGACCGGTAGCGACCGTTCCACGACCAGAAATCGTGAATACGTCCTCAACTGGAAGCAAGAATGGCTTGTCAATCTCGCGCTCTGGTGTCGGAATGTGCTCATCCACGGCAGCCATCAACTCAAGTACAGCTGGGGCGCCAATCTCGGATGTGTCACCCTCAAGGGCCTTCAACGCTGAACCGCGAATCACTGGAATGTCATCACCAGGGAACTCGTACTCGTTCAACAACTCACGAATCTCCATCTCGACAAGCTCCAAAAGCTCTTCGTCGTCAAGTTGGTCGCATTTGTTCATGAACACAACGATGTGAGGAACGTTTACCTGACGGGCAAGAAGTACGTGCTCACGTGTCTGTGGCATCGGACCATCCGCTGCAGATACAACCAAAATCGCGCCGTCCATCTGCGCTGCACCCGTGATCATGTTCTTCACGTAGTCAGCGTGTCCAGGACAATCCACGTGAGCGTAGTGACGGGCTTCCGTCTCGTACTCTACGTGCGCTGTATTGATTGTGATACCGCGAGCTTTCTCTTCCGGTGCCTTATCAATGTCTGCGTAATCCATGAACGTCGAACCATTGGACTCTGCCAACACTTTCGTGATGGCGGCTGTCAAGGTCGTCTTGCCATGATCAACGTGACCAATCGTTCCGATGTTCACGTGAGGCTTGCTGCGATCAAATTTTTCTTTGGCCATGTTCCTACTCCTTCAGTCAATCGACTGAAACATTAAAAATTCTAAATTCCTCGAACCCGCTGAACTATCCCCTGAGAGACCTCCGACGGTACCGGCGCGTAGTGATCAAACTGCATTGAAAACGTTGCGCGGCCCTGGGACGCAGATCGAAGGTCGGTCGCATAACCGAACATGCGCTGCAATGGTACATCTACAGTGAGAATTTGTAGTCCTGGGCGACTTTCCATGCGATTTACACTGCCTCGACGGCTATTTAGGTCCCCAATTACCGCGCCCATGTATTCTTCGGGTGTCGACACCTCGACCTGCATGATCGGTTCCAGAATGGCTGGATCGGCCTTTTCGGCCGCATCCCGGAGTGCCATACTTCCGGCTACCTTGAAGGCAACTTCTGACGAATCCACATCATGAAAGGAGCCATCGTACAAGGTCACTTTGACGTCAACCATGCGATACCCGGCCAACACACCACGCTCCAAAGCGCCCATGATGCCTTCAGCCGTTGGACGAATGAACTCACGCGGAATGACACCACCCTTAATGGCGTCGACAAACTCACTACCAGCGCCACGTTCGTTGGGTTCCACCCTGACCTTTGCATGCCCGAACTGGCCACGACCACCGGTTTGGCGCTTGAACAAACCTTCGCCATTGGAGGAATTCATGATGGTTTCACGGAAACTGACCTGAGGTCGACCGACCCGACAACCAACCTTGAACTCACGAACCAGCCGATCTGTGATGATCTCGAGATGAAGTTCACCCATACCAGACACGATGGTCTGACCCGTCTCTTCATCCGTACGGACTTGGAAGGTCGGATCTTCATGGGACAATTTCACCAAGGCTTGGGTCAACTTGTCTTCATCAGACTTTGTGTCTGGCTCAAGAGCCACGGAGATGACAGGTTCTGGGAATGTCATTGATTCCAACGAAATCGGATGCTTGGTATCGCACAGTGTGTCACCGGTAGCAGTGTTCTTCATTCCCACCGCAGCAACAATATCTCCTGCACGGGCCACCTTTACATCATCACGCTTGTTGGCGTGCATCTGAAACAAGCGGCCAATCCGTTCTTTCTTTCCGGTTCGAGGATTCAAAAGCGAGCGGCCCGGTTCAGCACTACCCGAATACACCCGCAAAAAGGTCAGCGTACCCATGTATGGGTCTGTCATCACTTTGAATGCCAACGCACAGAACGGCTCGTCCTCACTTGGGCCTCGCTCCAACACCTTGTCTTCATCCTTTGGATCAACACCTTGCGTAGGCGGCACATCCAATGGAGAAGGCAACAGATGAATGACTGCGTCCAAGATGGGCTGCACACCCTTATTCTTGAATGCAGAACCGCCGAATACGGGTACGATTTCTCCCGCCAACACTGCCTTGCGTGCCGCAGCCCACAAAAGCGCAGAAGGAATCTCTTGCCCTTCCAGAAACAACTCGACCAGCGAATCGTCATATTCAGACAAGCAATCGACCAACGCCTCACGTGCAGCCGAGACATCGTCTGACATGACAGATGGGATTTCTTGAACGTCGAAAGCTTCACCCAACTGAGTTTCACCTTCCCAAACAAACGCCTTCATTTCGATAAGGTCCACAACACCTGAAAAGCCCCCTTCCGAGCCAATGGGCAACTGAAAGGCGATTGGGTTCGGGTGGAGCTTGGAACGAATCGACTCGATCACTTGTTCAAAGTCTGCGCCCACACGATCCATCTTGTTGACGAACGCGATTCGTGGCACACCGTACTTCTCGGCTTGCTTCCACACGGTTTCAGACTGAGGCTCTACACCATCTACAGCGGAGAACAACGCAATCGTCCCATCCAAAACCCGCAATGAACGCTCGACTTCCACAGTGAAGTCCACATGTCCTGGGGTATCAATGATGTTGACGCGATGGTCTTTCCAGGCACACGTTGTCGCCGCAGACGTGATCGTGATGCCGCGCTCCTGCTCCTGAACCATCCAATCCATGGTCGCATTGCCATCATGAACCTCACCGATACGGTGCGAGATCCCTGTGTAATACAGGATCCGCTCCGTTAGCGTGGTCTTTCCTGCGTCAATATGGGCCATAATGCCAATATTGCGCGTATGCTGAAGGTCAGCGCCCATGATGTGTACCTCTCTCAACTTCGCGGTCACCACAACCACACGCTAAGAGGGAAAGAGTTCTCCTGGGCCGTAGTCCAGGAGGTGGTGAGCACCCTTACCAAATGGAAAGGGGCAAAAAATTAAATGAATATGTGTTTGTTTCGAACTACCAACGGTAGTGCGAGAATGCCTTGTTGGCTTCGGCCATGCGATGCACATCGTCCCGCTTCTTCACAGCAGAACCACGCTGGTGCGCAGCTTCGATCAACTCATTGGCGAGCTTGTCCTTCATGGACTTGCCAGAACGCTTTCTTGCAAATTGGATCAACCAACGCATGGAAAGTGCCATTTTTCTACCGGCGCCCACTTCCACAGGCACTTGGTACGTTGCACCACCAACACGGCGAGACTTAACTTCGACCATGGGTTGTACATTCTCAAGGGCACGATGGAAAATCTTGAGAGGCTCCTCACGGGTCCGCTCATGAATGACCTCGAAGGCACCATAGACGATGCTTTCGGCAGTAGACTTCTTTCCATCCAACATCACGCAGTTCATGAACTTCGTGACAAGGACATCTTTGTACAACGGATCCGGATGGATCTTACGTTTCGGTACTTCGCGACGACGGGGCATATCAGTCTCCTACTTCTTCGGCCGCTTGGTACCGTACTTGGAACGGCCCTGTCGACGACTATCTACACCTTGGGTATCCAAAGTGCCTCGAATTGTATGGTAACGAACACCAGGAAGATCCTTCACTCGACCACCGCGGATAAGAACCGTGGAGTGTTCCTGAAGGTTGTGACCCTCACCACCAATGTAGGAAGTAACTTCCATACCATTGGTTAGACGGACACGAGCGACCTTACGGAGTGCAGAGTTTGGCTTCTTTGGCGTTGTTGTGTAAACACGCGTACACACGCCACGCTTTTGCGGGCAGCTCTTAAGTGCTGGAGAAGCTGTCTTACGACGCTGCTTCTTCCGACCCTTTCGAACGAGCTGGTTGATGGTTGGCATGAGTTTCCTCTAAAAAACGTTGTGCGGATGGGCAGCGGCCCATTCGCGGCCCGCCTGTCTATGACTATGGAGTTCAGCTGTCAAGCAGCCTGCACAACCCTGAAACAAAACTGCCACAGAGTTGTGCGGATTAATCAACTACGCAAGACCCGAAAAGGCTTGCGATTCGATACTTTCTTCTTCCCTTTCCGAAGAATCGGTGATCGTCATTCCCAGTTTTTGGTAGGAAGCGAAACCGGTTCCTGCTGGAATGAGTCGACCCATAAGGATGTTCTCTTTGAGACCGCGAAGGCCATCGACTCGACCATTGATGGACGCTTCGGTGAGTACGCGAGTGGTCTCCTGGAAGGAGGCCGCAGAGAGGAAGGAGTCAGTCGACAAGGATGCCTTGGTGATTCCGAGAAGCAGTGGTTCAGCGATTGCCGCCGTGCCACCTTCGGCCAAGATTTGCTCGTTGACTTCATCGAACTTCCACTTATCGACCGCCTGGTCAACCAAGAAGTCCGAATCTCCGACTTGAAGAATGCGAACACGACGCAGCATCTGACGACAGATGACTTCGATGTGCTTGTCGTTGATCTTTACACCCTGGAGGCGGTAGACCTCTTGGATTTCATCGACCAAATACTTCGCGAGTTGGTGTTCACCCTTGATCTTCAGAATGTCGTGAGGGTTCACGGCTCCGTCCATCAGAGAATCACCGGCTCGAACATAGTCACCTTCATTAACGACGATGTTCTTACCCTTCGGTACAAGGTACTCGTGCGCCTCTTCACCCTCTGGGGTGACGACAATACGACGCTTACCCTTGGTGTCCTTACCAAAGCTGACGATACCTTCAACCTCTGTGATGATTGCAACTTCCTTCGGCTTCCGAGCCTCAAAGAGTTCAGCAACCCGAGGAAGACCACCAGTAATATCCTTGGTCTTCGTCGTTTCACGAGGAATCTTGGCGAGTACGTCACCCGGCTGGACCTTGTCACCTTCGTTGGCAAAGATGTTGGAACCAGAAGGAAGGAACATACGAGCAATGGCCTTGTCACCCTTGTTGATGACCAACAGAGGCTTGAGTTCAGAGTCCTTGTACTCTTGAACAACCATTCTCTTCCGACCCGTCAATTCATCCGTCTGCTGGGACACAGTACGACCGTCGATAAGGTCTTCATATCCAACCTCACCAGTGTCGTGCGCCATGATTGGCGTGGTGAAGGGGTCCCACTCCGCGATTCGCGTGGTGGCTGCAACCCGAACACCGTCTTGTACCAAGATGGTTGAACCGTAAGGAATTCCGTAGCGTTCCCGCTCTCTTCCCTTTTCGTCGACCACGTAGATTTCTCCGTTCCGGGCGAGAGCGATGGTGTTTCCATCCCGATCGACCACGGTGTTGAGGATCTCGGAGTACTTGATGGTTCCAGAGTTCTTGAGTTCTAGGTAGGATTCAGTCAACTTCGCTGAAGCAGCACCACCAATGTGGAAAGTACGCATTGTAAGCTGCGTTCCAGGTTCACCGATAGACTGAGCCGCGATGACACCGATGGCTTCACCGATATTGACAAGCTTACCGCGAGCCAAGTCACGACCGTAGCACATCGAACACACACCCCATCTCATGTCACATGTCATGACTGAGCGGATTTGTACCCGGTCCACACCGGCCTGAACCAGACGTTCACAGGCTGCTTCATCGATCATCTCGTTGTGGGCTACCAGAACTTCATCGCTGTACGGATCGTAAATATCCTCAGCGGCAATCCGACCCAATACGCGTTCAGCAACGTGTTCGATGACTTCACCACCCTCAATGAGGCTGGAGATTTCCATCGACTTGACCGTGCCGCAATCCTGGGCTGTGACAATGAAGTCTTGGACAACATCAACGAGACGACGTGTCAGATAACCAGAGTTGGCCGTCTTCAATGCCGTATCAGCAAGACCCTTCCGAGCCCCGTGCGTACTAATGAAGTACTGAAGAACCGTCAGACCTTCGCGGAAGTTGGCAGTAATCGGGGTTTCGATAATCTCACCCGACGGCTTGGCCATCAGACCACGCATACCCGCCAACTGACGAATCTGCGTCGTTGAACCACGAGCGCCAGAGTCAACCATCATGTAGATGCTGTTGAACGAATCTTGCTCTGCACTATTGCCATCTTCGTCTGTGACGACCTCAGTACTGATGTCAGAGATCAACTTCTTGGACACTTCATCGGTCACCTTGGACCAGATATCAACGACCTTGTTGTATTTCTCACCCATGGTGATGAGTCCAACATTGTACTGTGACTCAGTCTCTTCGACTTCAGCCTGCGCTTCAGCCAAAATGGCACCCTTAGAGTCGGGGATCTTCATATCGTCGATACAGATCGAGATACCCGCCTTGGTCGCCATACCGAAGCCCATCTGCATCAATGCATCGGCAAACAGAACAGTCTTCTTGGCCCCTGCATTTCGATAGCAACGGTCGATAAGTTCACCCAAGGACTTCTTCTTCAGTGTGCGGTTGCACAAAGAGAATGGAACTTCTTCAGGAACCACATCGTAGAAGAGGACCCGACCAACGGTGGTTTCAACCATGTTGCCTCGGCTCACAATCGGCACCTTGCCTTCGAAGCCGAAGAAACCACCGGATGTGCAGACCAACACCAAATCTTCACCATACTGGTCACGCAAAGCAGCAACGGCTCGTCGCAATGTATCGATGCGATTGTTGGTGTTCATGCGGGCGTCGATAAGCACTTCGCTCTTGCTCTTCGCCAAACGTGGGCTGACCAGTCCAACGACGCGGCTATTGCCACGCAATTTGGGCAACTGTACCGCTACGGCCACAAAGTCATCACCCTCGATCGTGTCAAGCCCAGTCTTCTTGGTTCCCTTTTCAGAGAATGCACCAAGGGGCTTTGCCTTACCAAGCAGACCGGAAGCTGCGAACTTCCAAGAACCCTTGGATGCCACGCCCTTGCCTTCACGCTTGAACATCTCAAATCCAGCAACAGCGTCGCCCATATCTTCGATATTTCCGTCGACTGCGACCTTGATGTTGCCACCCAGCACTGGAACTTCGCCAATGTCGCCGTTCTCAATCTTGCGCATGCTGCCACGATGCGCATACCACGCTTCGGACTCGTCACGTGTCGTATCGACACCCACAATCAGCCGAACGTCGAGAAGTTCAGGAACCTCATCAAACAAACGCGCTTTCAAGCTTGGAGCCGGCATACGCACATTGACTTTTGCATGCAAATCCACTTCATCGGAATCATATGCAGCAAGCACTTCAGCGGGTGACGCGAACGTTCGTCCGGCACCTTTCGCAAATGCCCGTTCACGAGTCATGAAGTATGAACCGAGAACAATGTCCTGAGATGGCTGAATAATCGGACGACCCGATGCCGGACTCAAAACGTTGTTCGTAGACATCATCAATACACGAGCTTCGATCTGCGCTTCAATGCTCAGAGGAAGGTGTACCGCCATTTGGTCACCGTCGAAGTCAGCGTTGAATGCCACACAAACCAACGGGTGCAACTGAATGGCCTTACCTTCTGTAAGCACAGGTTCGAAGCCCTGCATACCAAGACGGTGAAGCGTTGGCGCACGGTTGAGAAGAACGGGGTGTTCCTTGATGACTTCATCAAGAATGTCCCAAACTTCATCTACCGCTTGTTCAACCATCTTCTTGGCTGCTTTGATGGTGTTTACAAAACCACGCTCTTCCAACTTGTTGTAGATGAACGGCTTGAACAACTCGAGCGCCATCTTCTTGGGAAGACCACACTGGTGAAGACGAAGCTCTGGACNCACCACGATGACGGAACGGCCAGAGTAGTCAACGCGCTTACCAAGCAAGTTCTGACGGAAACGTCCGTTCTTACCCTTCAACATATCGGAAAGAGAACGAAGTGGGCGTTTGTTTGGACCCGTGAAAGTCTTGCCACGACGACCGTTATCAAACAACGCATCCACCGCTTCTTGAAGCATGCGCTTTTCGTTCCGGATGATGATCTCAGGAGCGTTCAGATCTTGAAGACGCTTGAGTCGATTGTTCCGGTTGATCACCCGACGATAGAGATCGTTGAGATCGGATGTTGCGAAACGTCCACCATCGAGGGGGACCAATGGGCGCAGGTCTGGAGGAATGACTGGAACCACTTCCATCATCATCCACTCTGGACGGTTTCCACTATCGCGGAAAGCTTCCACAATCTTGAGGCGCTTGGAGTGCTTACGTCGTTGCGCTTCTGATGTGGTGTCACGCATCAACTGGCGGAGTTCATCTGCCAAAGCATTGATGTCGAGGTTCGCAAGCACGTCACGAATCACTTCACCGCCCATTCCGACATCGAAGGAGCCGTAGCCGTAGATTTCCACCGCTTCACGGTAGTCTTCTTCAGTCAGGATTTCTGCTTCCTCAAGAGAGGATTCACCAGGGTTCGTGACCATGTACGCTTCGCAATACAGAACCTTCTCCAAGTTCTTCAGCGAAATGTCGAGCAAGTTTCCGATACGGCTCGGAAGGCTCTTCAAGAACCAGATGTGCGCAACTGGAGTGGCGAGATCAATGTGTCCCATGCGCTCACGACGCACCTTGGACTGAATGACTTCAACACCACACTTTTCGCAAGTGATACCACGGTGCTTCATGCGCTTGTACTTTCCGCACAAGCATTCGTAGTCCTTGATGGGTCCGAAGATCTTGGCGCAGAAAAGACCATCCTTTTCCGGCTTGAATGTCCGGTAGTTAATGGTTTCAGGCTTCTTGACCTCACCGTGTGACCAGCTGCGGATCTTGTCTGGCGATGCCAAACCGATGCGTACCGCAACGTAGTTAAGTGGGTTCTTGGGCTTCTCAAAGAGGTTGTAGATGTCCTTCACGATCGACTCCTGGTAGGATTGACGCTTCTCGGACTAGAGAAGATGGAAAATTGCGAAAAGAGAAAAAGAAACTTGAGGAGGGGCGCGTGTCCAAGCGTCCCTCCCCGTAAAAAAACTACTGACGAAGAACTTCTTTGTCTTCGATGAGATCGACGTCAAGCGCGAGAGCTTGAAGTTCCTTGATCAAGACGTTGAAGCTCTCTGGCAACCCAGCATCAAGGACGTTTTCACCCTTGACGATGGATTCGTACATCCGGGTTCGACCGGCCACGTCATCCGACTTGACCGTAAGGAACTCTTGAAGCGTGTACGCAGCACCATAGGCCTGCATCGCCCAAACTTCCATCTCTCCGAGACGTTGACCACCAAACTGAGCCTTACCACCAAGCGGTTGCTGAGTGACCAAACTGTAGGGTCCGATGCTCCGAGCGTGAATCTTCTCATCAACCAAGTGATGCAGTTTCAGCACGTACATGACACCAACCGTGACTCGGTTCGCGAAAGGTTCTCCCGTCCGACCATCGAAGAGAACAGATTGACCATCCTCATCCAGGCCGGCATGACGAAGTGCCTTCTTGATTTCCGTTTCTGCGGCTCCCGCGAAAACCGGTGTCGCAGTAGTCACACCCTTCCGGTACTTGTGACCAAACTTCTGCAGGCCTTCCAAATCGGTGTTGTCCAAGGCTTCATGAACCTCTTCTGCATCCGGGAAGCAACCCTTCAGGTATTCACGGAACTCGCCTTCTGGATATTGCTCGTCGATCATCTCTCCGATTCGGATACCCATTCCGCGGGCAGCCCAACCAAGATGAGTTTCAAGCACCTGACCCACGTTCATTCGTGAGGGAACACCCAGAGGGTTCAGGACCAAATCGACGGGAGTACCATCTTCGAGGTACGGCATATCTTCGACAGCCATAACTTTGGAGATGACACCCTTGTTTCCGTGGCGACCCGCCATCTTGTCACCAACCTGCAGCTTGCGCTTGATGGCAACGTAGACTTTGACCAACTTGATGACACCAGGGGACAACTCATCTCCCTTCTTGTGTCGCTCAATCTTAGACGCATAGCGTTCACGAATCTGGTCTTCCTTCTCGCGCACCTTGTCGACAAGATTCCAGACACCTTCTTCAAGGTCTTCACCATCTTGAATCGTGATGCGTTCGTACAGTTCAAAACTGAGCGTCCGAAGGTTCGCTGCCGTAAAGACATCCCCCTTCTTGATCAGGTCCTCACCATTTTCGCCCACAACCTTGGCTCCTGCCTTCCGGTCTGTCAGCAGGCGAACAAGCTGACGATATGCCGACTCACGAACCGTCCGAATCTTTTCGTCGCGGTCACGATGAATACGAATCACAGCCTGCTCTTCGATTTCAAGTGAACGTTGATCCTTCTCTACGCCTTCGCGAGAGAAGACATGGGCGCCCATGACAACACCTTCGACACCCGGAGGTACGCGAAGGGACGTGTCCTTGACGTCTCCAGCCTTCTCACCAAAGATGGCACGCAACAACTTCTCTTCTGGAGAAAGCTGTGTCTCGCCCTTCGGTGTGATCTTACCGACAAGAATGTCCTGTGGGCGNACATAAGCGCCGACGCGAACGATTCCAGACTCATCCAAGTCCTTCAGGCCTTCATCACCAACATTCGGAATGTCTCTGGTGATTTCTTCNNTNCCNANNTTNGTTGTCTCGGGCAGCAAGTTCGAACTCTTCAACGTGAATCGATGTGAAGTAGTCTTGCCGAACCAGCTTTTCAGAAATGAGGATGGAGTCCTCAAAGTTGTACCCTTGCCATGGCATGAAAGCGACAACCGGGTTTTGACCCAGTGCCAACTCACCGAGGTCCGTGGCAGGACCATCCGCAACAATGTCACCCACTTCAACACGGTCACCGACGCGAACGACAGGACGTTGGTTGATGCATGTGTTCTGGTTGGAGCGAAGGAACTTGGACAGGTTGTAGATGTCAACATCGCCACCGATGTCTTCGCCATCACCACCATCCGTCTTCACAACAATACGGGTTGCATCCACACTCTCAATGACACCGGCACGCCGAACAGCGGTGGTAACACCTGAGTCTCGAGCCACGATCCGCTCCATTCCAGTACCAACCAATGGAGCCTCAGTCCGCACCATCGGTACAGCCTGACGCATCATGTTGGCGCCCATGAGCGCGCGGTTAGCATCATCGTTTTCAAGGAATGGAACCAAAGATGCAGCCACACTGACCAACTGGCTTGGACCCACATCCATAAGAGTAAGGTCTTCTTTTGGAATCACAGCGAACTCGCCCTTGGCACGAGCAATCAGACTCTTCTGAGTGATGTTGCCCTTGTCATCACAAGGCACGTTCGCCTGAGCGATGACGTTCTCTTCTTCTTCCAACGCTGTGAAGTACCGAATTTCATCGGTGATCACACCGCCCTCGACCACCCGGTACGGAGTTTCAATGAAACCGTACTGGTTGACGCGAGCGTAAGTCGCAAGAGAAGCGATCAGTCCAATGTTCGGACCTTCAGGCGTTTCGATGGGACAGATACGACCGTAGTGAGTTGGATGTACATCTCGAACATCGAAACCTGCACGCTCACGAGTCAGACCACCGGGTCCAAGTGCAGAAAGACGACGCTTGTGGGTCACTTCTGACAATGGGTTGGTTTGGTCCATGAACTGCGACAACTGAGAAGAACCGAAGAACTCCTTGATGACGGCACTGACAGGCTTGGCATTGATAAGGTCATGAGGCATCAATGCTTCAATCTCTGACAAGCTCATCCGTTCCTTGATGGCCTTTTCCATACGAACAAGACCGACGCGGTACTGGTTCTCCAGCAATTCGCCAACGGCACGAACACGACGGTTACCAAGATGGTCGATATCGTCCACCTCACCCTTGTTGTTCTTCAGGTCGATAAGGTACTGCACCACCAGACGAATATCTTCACGCGTCAATGTGGTTTGGTCCAATGGTTCGTCGATGGACAACTTGTGGTTGATCTTCAGACGTCCAACCTTCGAGAGGTCATACCGTTCTGCGTTGAAGAACAAGTTTTCGAAGTGCTTCAGAGCCGCATCGTATGTTGGCGCATCGCCAGGGCGGAGGCGGCGATAGATTTCCATCACAGCTTCTTCGGTGGTTTCAATCTTGTCTACAAGCAATGTGTCGCGAAGGAATGAACCGACGATGACATTGTCAATGTAGAGAACTTCAAACTCATGAATGCCCTTATCGAGCAGGAGTTGAAGCTTCTCTTCATCAATCTCTTCGTTGCCCTCGACCAGGATTTCACCGGTCTCCATATCCACGATGTCCCAAGCACTGATCTTGCCAACAACACTGTCGTCAGCCAATGGAATCGTACCGGCGAAGACCTGCACTTCCTTACCTTCGACTTCGCGAGTCTCTTCGGTAAGCATGCCTGCCTTCTTCATCTTGCGAATGACTGGCTTCAGGAACTTCCGGCCAGCCTTGCAAATCACAGTCCCATCTGGACCTTGCACTTCAACAGAAGCTTGCTGAATCTGAAGCAAGTCTTCGGTCGTCTCTTTCGACCATGACTTGGTCTTCTTGTCGTACTTCAACACCTCGCGCTGGTAGAAGTAGTTCAACAACTCTTCAGTGGAGTAGCCAAGAGCCCGCAACAGAACAGTAGCCGGCAGCTTGCGACGTCTATCAATACGTACGTAAAGGATGTCTTTGTTGTCGAATTCGAAGTCAATCCAAGAACCACGGTTCGGAATGATTCGAGCGCTAAAAATCAACTTCTGGCTGCTGGAAGTCTTGCTCTTCGACACATCGAAGAAGATACCAGGAGAGCGGTGCAACTGGCTGACAACAACGCGCTCAGTTCCATTCACAACAAAGGTACCGTGAGCTGTCATCAGCGGGATTTCGCCGAAATACACCTCTTGTTCTTTGATGTTGGACACGCTGCGTGTGTCGGTCTCTGTGTCCACGTCCCATACAACCAAACGTACAGTCACCTTGAGGGGTGCCGAGAAAGTCATGCCACGTTCGCGACACTCCTCTACGTCGTACTTCGGTGTGTCGAGGTCGTAGGAAACAAACTGTAGAGATGCGCGGTTACCGAAATCTTGAATCGGGAACACACTCTTGAATACACCCTGGAGGCCGATTGCATCTCGGTCACCAGCGAGCGTACCCAGCTGAAGAAACTTTTCGTAACTCTCCCGCTGAATACCAATGAGATTATCCGCGTTGAGCGATGGATCCGTCTTACAGAAAGTACGACGGTACCGGTAGTTATTTGCGAGCATATTAGACATCTGGGGCTCCTATTCGCTGCTTCACCCTCAAAGAGTGGAACGAATTCAGATACAAACCTGGGACACGGAAAATCTTTTACCGACAGCACAAGTCGGGCATGTATCTACCGATACATCCCCTAAGTGAAGTCAATGCTGTACCCGAAGGTGAAGCGAGAGAACCAAAACTGGTACCGAAGGCAAAGAGGGGTGTGGACGAATCCACATGCATCTGGACGCGAACGTCCGTTGATGCGATAGCAAGCGCTAAAGCCGGGCCGACCAAACGGTCGACCCGGCTAAAAATCAAGTGATTACTTGACTTCAGCTACAGCGCCAGCTTCCTCAAGAGTCTTCTTGAGCTCTTCTGCTTCTTCCTTGGGAAGTGCAGTTTTGATTTCGCTGGGTGCGCCTTCAACAAGGTCTTTGGCTTCTTTGAGGCCAAGACCAGTTGCGGCACGAACAGCCTTGATGACACCGATCTTCGATGCACCAATCTCCTTGAGAATGACATCGAACTCAGTTTTCTCTTCAGCCGCTTCAGCAGCACCACCAGCAGCAGCGCCGCCAGCAGGCATTGCCATCATTGGGGCAGAAGCCTCAACACCCAGTTCGTCCTCAAGGGTCTCAATGAGGCCTTTGACCTCGGAAAGCTTAAGGTTCTTGATGAACTCGACAACATCAGCTTGGGAAATCGCCATGGTTTACTCCAATTGGAAATTTAAATAGTAAATGGTTGGGCCGGTAACCAAGAAAAACCCCAGTTACCAGAAGGACTTTTGTAATTATTCGCCGCTTTCGGCGAGCTTCGTTTCATAGTTCTTGAGCAGATTGACCAAGTCACGACCAGGCGCATTAACAACACCCAGCACTTGGCGGGGACCTTGTTGCAGCAACCCAAGAAGCATCGCGAAGAGCTCCTCCTTACTCGGGAGTTCGGCGACATCACTGACGCCTTTGCTATCCAGAAGTTCGCCGTCGAAGAATCCACCTTTCACAGTGAACTTGCCTTCGTCAACGAGCGTCTTGGTTTCGGCCTTGAGCATCTTGGCCGCAGCAATTGGATCCTCACCAGAAATGATCCATCCGGTCATTCCAACCAGAAGGTCGTGAAGGACCTCCTTGTCGGTACCGGTAATGGCACGCTTGGCGAGTTTGTTCTTAATGACCTCGTAATGAATGCCTGCATCCTTCAGCTTGGAACGGAAGTCAGACACTTCAGCCACACTAATTCCGCGGTAATCCGCGAGTGCGACAAACGGGGCTTCTTCGAGACGGGCGGTCAGCCCTTCTACAACAGCAGCTTTCTCTGTACGACTCATGTCAATCTCCTACTGGGCTTCCGCTTGACGCAAAGCGTCCTGCGTATCGACCCGCACACCGGGGCCCATGGTGGATGAAAGAGTAATGCTCTTCATGTAGACACCTTTGGCTGATGTCGGCTTCAGACGAACCAACGTTGCAACCAAGGCCGAAAGGTTATCAGCAAGCTGACCTGGCTCCATAGAAGCGCGACCAATCTGCGCATGAACCACGCCTGCCTTCTCGACGCGGAAGTCAATCTTTCCGCTCTTCAACTGTGTGACAGCATCAGCAACCTGGTCCGGCGCCACAACCGTTCCGACCTTCGGGTTCGGCATCAGGCCGCGAGGTCCAAGAACACGACCAATCCGGCCGACCTTGCCCATCATGTCGCGTGTAGCAACAGCCTTGTCGAACTCAAGCCAGTTCTCGTTTTGAATCTTTGCTACGAGGTCATCACCACCAACAAAGTCTGCACCCGCTTCCTGAGCGGCTTTGGCTGCCTCACCTTGCGCGAACACAGCAACGCGGACAGTCTTACCTGTACCGTGCGGCAGGCTCACTGCACCACGAACCATCTGGTCCGCATGTTTTGGATCGACACCAAGGCGGACAGCAACGTCCACACCTTCGTCAAACTTTGCTGTAGCGCTGGCCTTGACCAGTTCCACAGCCTTCTCAACCACCACGCGATCCTCAGCATTGAGGCCGGCGCGGATAGCGAAGAAGCGCTTACTCTTCTTGTTTGCCATGTGTTTGGCTCCTTGAAAGCCCGTTTCCGAGCTTCCCATCCCACCGGGGTTCAAGCGACCGAGTGAACGGCCTCCCCCAAGAGGGTGAAAGGACTAAAAAAACTAACTATCGAACAATGATCCCCATTGAACGGGCAGTGCCCGCAATGGTTCGTTTCGCTGACTCAATGTCTTTGGTATTGAGGTCAGGCATTTTCGCTTTCGCGATCTCTTCCACTTGCGCCCACTTAAGGGTGGCAACTTTATTCTTATTGGGCTCACCAGAACCCTTGTCGATGCGTGCCGCCTTCTTGAGAAGAATCGCCGCTGGGGGTGTCTTCAACTCGAAGGAGAAGGTGCGATCGGCATACACCGAAATCACCGTTGGAATAATGAGGCCTTCACCCGCCTGCTTCTGTGTACGAGCATTGAACTCTTTACAGAACATCGGAATGTTTACGCCTGCGGCACCGAGAGCAGGACCAATTGGCGGCGAAGGATTCGCCTTACCAGCAGGAATCTGCAACTTGATTTGATTTACAATTTTCTTGGCCATGTTCTTGGCTCCTAAATGCTGCCTCAGCCGAGGCGCTCAACCTGCGTGAAGTCCAGTTCTACCGATGTTGGGCGACCAAAGATGGAAACCAGCACGCGCAACTTGGCACGAGTGGCGTTCACTTCTTCAACCTTGCCCATCATGGACGCGAACGGACCATCAATGACACGAATCTCCTCACCACGATCAAAGTCGACCATGACCGTTGGGGCCACTTCCTCTTCTTCCACCTGATGAGTGATGCGACGAACTTCGTCCTCGGGCATCGGAGGAGGATTGCGAGACCCTCCAATGAAACCCTTTACCTTCGGGGTCGTACGCACAACGTGGAAGGACTCATTGTCCAGGTCCATTTGTACGAACATGTATCCAGGGTAGCTCTTACGGGTCGTTGTCTTCTTCTTCCCGTCACGCACTTCTACAACTTGTTCGGTAGGCACGAGAACCTCACCAAACTTGTATTCAAGACCATGGCGACGAATTGCATCTTCCAACGCAAGCTTCGCTTTGTTCTCGTAGCCGGAATGTGTGTTGACCACGTACCAAGACATTGTCATGACCCGTCGCTCCAGAAGTGAAACGCCCTATCCGTCCGTAAAGAGGAAAGTGCTGGTGACTCGAGCCCATACGAAGTCATACATCGCCAGTGTAAGAGCAATGAACAACGTCGTTACGATGACCACAGTTGTAGACCGAATGGTCTCATCTTTCCCTGGCCAAACCACCTTCCGAAGCTCGGTGATGGATTCATCAGTGAAAGAGTAAACAACAGGATGACGGTTCATCACCAAAAAAGTGATGACGCCAACGGCCAACCCGAGAAGACCGGTACCTGAAATAAAGCCAATCTGAGGATCAACTACTTCAAGTCGTGCCAACAACGGAACTGCAAGGCCCCGCACAGCAAAACCCAAAAAGGCCGCTGTGCCGAGAAAACCGATCAGTATGTACCGCTGATTACGCATGACTCTATACCGGACAAAACGCCGCTTTTATCTACGTTTTTAGTGTGTCGAGTCCCCACCCAACACCTTAAAACCGCAACTCCTACGGCGCAGGAACCCGCGCAAGTACCACGTACTGCACACGGGTGCAAGGTTTGTGCCACCCTTTTCCAAAGAAGAGAGCGAAACAAAAAAAGCCGGGACCCACAAATGCAGGTCCCGGCCAATAAAATTTAACTACTCGACGACTTCGGAGACGACACCCGCACCAACGGTCCGGCCACCTTCACGGATAGCGAATCGAAGTTGCGTTTCGATGGCGATGGGCATGATCAGCTCCACTTCCATCTCGATGTGGTCGCCAGGCATTACCATCTCAACACCGTCAGGAAGCTTCACAGCTCCAGTTACGTCGGTTGTACGGAAGTAAAACTGGGGACGATAGCCCGCGAAGAACGGCTTGTGACGTCCACCCTCATCCTTCTTCAGGATGTAGGCTTCGCACTTGAACTTCGTGTGAGGGCTGATTGAACCAGGCTTCACGATGACCTGACCACGCTCTACATCTTCACGCTTGATTCCGCGAAGAAGAAGTCCAACGTTGTCGCCAGCCATTCCAGAATCAAGAAGCTTACGGAACATCTCGACACCCGTGATGGTGGTCGTTGTTGTTTCCTTGATGCCAACGATCTCTACAGACTCGCCAACCTTTACTTCTCCACGCTCAATACGACCGGTAGCGACCGTTCCACGACCAGAAATCGTGAATACGTCCTCAACTGGAAGCAAGAATGGCTTGTCAATCTCGCGCTCTGGTGTCGGAATGTGCTCATCCACGGCAGCCATCAACTCAAGTACAGCTGGGGCGCCAATCTCGGATGTGTCACCCTCAAGGGCCTTCAACGCTGAACCGCGAATCACTGGAATGTCATCACCAGGGAACTCGTACTCGTTCAACAACTCACGAATCTCCATCTCGACAAGCTCCAAAAGCTCTTCGTCGTCAAGTTGGTCGCATTTGTTCATGAACACAACGATGTGAGGAACGTTTACCTGACGGGCAAGAAGTACGTGCTCACGTGTCTGTGGCATCGGACCATCCGCTGCAGATACAACCAAAATCGCGCCGTCCATCTGCGCTGCACCCGTGATCATGTTCTTCACGTAGTCAGCGTGTCCAGGACAATCCACGTGAGCGTAGTGACGGGCTTCCGTCTCGTACTCTACGTGCGCTGTATTGATTGTGATACCGCGAGCTTTCTCTTCCGGTGCCTTATCAATGTCTGCGTAATCCATGAACGTCGAACCATTGGACTCTGCCAACACTTTCGTGATGGCGGCTGTCAAGGTCGTCTTGCCATGATCAACGTGACCAATCGTTCCGATGTTCACGTGAGGCTTGCTGCGATCAAATTTTTCTTTGGCCATGTTCCTACTCCTTCAGTCAATCGACTGAAACATTAAAAATTCTAAATTCCTCGAACCCGCTGAACTATCCCCTGAGAGACCTCCGACGGTACCGGCGCGTAGTGATCAAACTGCATTGAAAACGTTGCGCGGCCCTGGGACGCAGATCGAAGGTCGGTCGCATAACCGAACATGCGCTGCAATGGTACATCTACAGTGAGAATTTGTAGTCCTGGGCGACTTTCCATGCGATTTACACTGCCTCGACGGCTATTTAGGTCCCCAATTACCGCGCCCATGTATTCTTCGGGTGTCGACACCTCGACCTGCATGATCGGTTCCAGAATGGCTGGATCGGCCTTTTCGGCCGCATCCCGGAGTGCCATACTTCCGGCTACCTTGAAGGCAACTTCTGACGAATCCACATCATGAAAGGAGCCATCGTACAAGGTCACTTTGACGTCAACCATGCGATACCCGGCCAACACACCACGCTCCAAAGCGCCCATGATGCCTTCAGCCGTTGGACGAATGAACTCACGCGGAATGACACCACCCTTAATGGCGTCGACAAACTCACTACCAGCGCCACGTTCGTTGGGTTCCACCCTGACCTTTGCATGCCCGAACTGGCCACGACCACCGGTTTGGCGCTTGAACAAACCTTCGCAATTGGAGGAATTCATGATGGTTTCACGGAAACTGACCTGAGGTCGACCGACCCGACAACCAACCTTGAACTCACGAACCAGCCGATCTGTGATGATCTCGAGATGAAGTTCACCCATACCAGACACGATGGTCTGACCCGTCTCTTCATCCGTACGGACTTGGAAGGTCGGATCTTCATGGGACAATTTCACCAAGGCTTGGGTCAACTTGTCTTCATCAGACTTTGTGTCTGGCTCAAGAGCCACGGAGATGACAGGTTCTGGGAATGTCATTGATTCCAACGAAATCGGATGCTTGGTATCGCACAGTGTGTCACCGGTAGCAGTGTTCTTCATTCCCACCGCAGCAACAATATCTCCTGCACGGGCCACCTTTACATCATCACGCTTGTTGGCGTGCATCTGAAACAAGCGGCCAATCCGTTCTTTCTTTCCGGTTCGAGGATTCAAAAGCGAGCGGCCCGGTTCAGCACTACCCGAATACACCCGCAAAAAGGTCAGCGTACCCATGTATGGGTCTGTCATCACTTTGAATGCCAACGCACAGAACGGCTCGTCCTCACTTGGGCCTCGCTCCAACACCTTGTCTTCATCCTTTGGATCAACACCTTGCGTAGGCGGCACATCCAATGGAGAAGGCAACAGATGAATGACTGCGTCCAAGATGGGCTGCACACCCTTATTCTTGAATGCAGAACCGCCGAATACGGGTACGATTTCTCCCGCCAACACTGCCTTGCGTGCCGCAGCCCACAAAAGCGCAGAAGGAATCTCTTGCCCTTCCAGAAACAACTCGACCAACGAATCGTCATATTCAGACAAGCAATCGACCAACGCCTCACGTGCAGCCGAGACATCGTCTGACATGACAGATGGGATTTCTTGAACGTCGAAAGCTTCACCCAACTGAGTTTCACCTTCCCAAACAAATGCCTTCATTTCGATAAGGTCTACAACACCTGAAAAGTCCCCTTCCGAGCCAATGGGCAACTGAAAGGCGATTGGGTTCGGGTGGAGCTTGGAACGAATCGACTCGATCACTTGTTCAAAGTCTGCGCCCACACGATCCATCTTGTTGACGAACGCGATTCGTGGCACACCGTACTTCTCGGCTTGCTTCCACACGGTTTCAGACTGAGGCTCTACACCATCTACAGCGGAGAACAACGCAATCGTCCCATCCAAAACCCGCAATGAACGCTCGACTTCCACAGTGAAGTCCACATGTCCTGGGGTATCAATGATGTTGACGCGATGGTCTTTCCAGGCACACGTTGTCGCCGCAGACGTGATCGTG
>PALY01000080.1 GCA_002707085.1 Deltaproteobacteria bacterium | reverse complement strand
TTTGTCACTGTCCTCTGGCTGGATCCCTCCTACGTAGATGATGTGTTTCACATTTTGTTTTGCTGCGGCCTTCGCGAAGTTGTCTGCACACAGCAGATCGAGGTCTCGAAAGCTCGCTTGAACCAAGCGTGCGGACGGCATCATGGAGTGGACCAAGTAAATGGCGTAGTCTGCTCCTTTGAGACCTTTTTCCGCATCCCCGCTAGAAAATAGATCTGTTTGGCGGACCTCTGCGTAGTTGGGAATGCTTGTCCGGTCGCTACGAGTGAGGCCAACCAAGTGGAACTGATCATCAAGATGTGCAGCGAGTGCTGTTCCAATAAACCCGGTTGAACCCGCCACGACAACGGTTGGGGTTGGTTTCTGTTTGGAGTTTGTTGTCATCAATCGTCCGATTGGGGGATGTGGACAGGTTTATTACCCTTCTGGCCGATGTCGGGGGAGCCATTTTAATTGTGAATAGAGATTGGGAAGGCACCCGTAAAACCAAGTGCATCCGGTGTGGAAATCAGCGTAAAGAAAACTGTTCTGCTTCCACCTGTACTACTGTAGATTAGAGCAATTCACTTTTCGGCTGGAGACTCATGTCGCCTCGATTCCTACTGTTGTTTTTTTTACAATTGGGGTGTTCAGATGAAACGACTGAAGGCGGTTTTAAAGTTTCCACTCGTGACGGTGACACAGGTGTATCGGCCACCTCCGAATGTGAGGACCACAGTGGGTATTTAAACCTGAGTTGGCCGGTCGTTGGAACGGATGGCCATGATTGGGTTTTGGTGAACTACGTGGATGCGGATCGTGGGGAAGGCATGGCAGATTATGCGGGTGGTCTGGGTGGGCTGGCAAAGACCTATGATGGCCATCGCGGTGTCGACATAAGCATCTCCAGTTTCCGTGAAATGGATGCTGGAGTGTCGGTGGTGGCTGCGGTTCCCGGGGTCGTAGAGTATGTGATTGATGGTTTTGAAGACCGTCATACAGAGTGTGTCGACTATGACGCCAACATTGTTGGTGTTCGACACTCTAGTGGACACCTATTGCACTACGTTCATTTGAAGACGGGTTCTGTGGCTGTATCTGTGGGCGAAGAAGTGATGACAGGGGATGTGTTGGGCCAGGTGGGGAGTTCGGGTTGTTCTACTCATCCTCATCTCCATTTTGAAATTACGGATTCTACCGGTGATTGGGTGGATCCATTCGCTGAAGATTTATGGTGTGATCCCCCTCTATATGAGACCCCCATTCATCTGATGGAAACATGGGTAATACAAGGGCCAAGCGATCAATATGAAAACCCATACCAAGATCCTCCTGCCGAAACAGATGTGTTTGATGTGGGAGAACTATTGGTGGCACATTTTGTTGTTGCTGGAGGTGATGTAGGGGATACCGTTGGCGTATCTTTTGTGGGGCCTGACGGAACTACGGTAGGCCCTTGGCCCTTGGCATTCGAACAGGTTTGGCGCTTGTCTACATGGGCATGGGCATTCAATGTCGTAGAGCCTCGAGGGGAGTGGAGCGTCCGATACGAACTGAATGGAGAACCGTACATGGAGCGGACAATATCTGTAGAGTGATTGCTACTGTTTAGAATGGAATGTCATCTCCCAGATCCAGATGTTGATTGTACGACAGTTGGTTTAGTACAGAGATGTGAGGAGGCATGTCCCATTCGTCAGGGATTTCATGGGGTTCTTCCGATAGCAGTGTGAGGGTTGGCTTCATGTGATCCAGTCCTCGATGCCTTTGCCACGCCGAGTGCTCGTCAAGCCAACGGAAAATTAGATCGATCACTTCGGGCGGTGGAGGCTGATTGCTTGGTCCACGGATTTGCTCGACTCGGAACCCAGGTGATTTCCGTTCGTCTCTGGCGAGCCATACAGTTGCCCGAATACCATTGAGATTGATGGAATAGGCGTACCCCATTCGAGCCTTGGAAAGACGGAGCCAGCTGCCATTACCAAGGCAATGGTGCATGTCCTCACCTTCACGTTTTAGTGCTTCAGGTGAGGACAGCGAAATGATTTTTTTGGGTATTCCAGCCAAGGGTGGTGGAGGGAAGTGATTCAGTCGCTCAGTCAGTTCATCGAGGTCTTCGGCGTCCATATTGAGGCGTGCCAAGAGCTGTTGTCTATGGACTTGTTGCTCCAATTCCTCGGCGATTTCGATGATGTCACTTCTCCAGTTTTCTATGGTTTCGATGGATTGGAGCTTGGGGATCTGGCGGTGTGGGCAGATTCGTCTCCATAAAGACAAGCTGGAGTCGAGCAAGATGTTTGCCCCCGACCAGAGTCCAGCTTCAGAGACCTCCGCCATGAGAGACGGCTGAATTATTTCAGCCCCCCTACGGGCGCCTAAATGACGAAACGCCACATCAAATAGTTCGCCGTGTGCTTCGACTATTTTGGGTACATGTCTGAGCAGGTTCTTACCTTTGGGTTGCTGCCAAGCGTATAGGATCAGCTTCCAGTGGTGCAGGGTCCACCCAAACTCATGGACATCTACCTTGCGTACCATTCGGACAAACGAGCGGCTCTCCTCTAGGCCGAGCCAGCGGCATATCTTTAGCCATCGTTGCCACCCATCGGGTGGCTTCAAGAGGCTCCGTATGGACCGTAAGAGCCACCCAACAGGCTGTTCTCGTATTCGGTTTCCTACGGCCAACATGGCGGCCAGCATGGGCGTTGAATGTGTAAGCTCTATTGCGCCTGGACACCGTGCCATCATGGATAGAGATGGCCATTGATACCCAGCAAAATGGGCTTTAAGAACAGCTTCGCGGACCGGTTGCGGAATGGTACTCCATGCATATTGTTCAGCAGCAGTTCCCTTCCTTTTGTGTGAGGAGAGATCTTGTTCGGGTTCGACTGCAATTTGCAGGTCGATGCGTGGTGTAGATGGATGCCAATTTTGGCTTCCATGTTTTCGCCATGCTTGGGGCAATGGCCATGGTCGAATCACCACCACTCCATGGTCTGTGAAACGGTACAATTTGTTTCTTTCAGGCATCCAGTTCGTGCCCGCTTCAAATGGTTTTTCGGTTCGATTTTTGGGCATGAATGGGTCCGCATATGGAAGGCTTAGATACGTTTCTCTCGACAAGGTTTGGTGCCGATCCGTACAGGCCAAACCAAGTGGGAATAGTATCCGTTTCCAGTCCTAAAATACGGACAGATAATGTCCTTTTAAATACTTTTGAACGAGATAAATTGGATTCGTTATTCAGCTGATGGCGGAGCTTTGGTTTCGAATTTAATGCGGCGAATGGTCCGCATACTTGCTCTCAGAAAGCGCTCAGAAAAAACGAAAATAATTGGAATAAAACCTCTGCTGATTCGTCTTTTCGAATGGATTCGAAAGGACTGTTTTTCAGCACACTTTCAGCACGATGAATCTGTAGTTTTTCATGATGATAATTTTGGACGTTGGCCTCTATTTACTCTGGGGTTTTTATCTGGTACTGCTCTTGCTTAAATTGATCTTTTGGGAAGAAATGTGACTTGGCTTTGTGGCTTCACATTTGATGTTGTCCGGTAGGTTCAATCATCACAGTCCTGCAAAAAATACGAGCCATCTACATGGATCTCGTACAGCAACAATCGTGGGTTTCAACAATTTGGGTGTTGTGGAAAGTATGGACCTTTTGGCGTCCATAAATTCAATCGAATGTCCGTATAGGGGCATGGACAAGAAATGACTAAACACGAAGAGGTGTGAATGAAGAAATTCAATGACAAGGCCTTCTTTTCTCACATAGACCAGTGGGTTCAGGAGGTGGATGACATCGAGTTTTGTCGAGCATGGGCCATAGCGCAGGCCTGTATAAAGGTTCACGCTCGCATTGACCGAGAGCCGGATCAGTCATCGCGAGAGGCCACGAGGCAAGCGTGGATGGATTGGATGCTGGCTTTCGAGGATGAGTTGGCCACATACGCCATGATTGGTCTACTCCATGAATTTACGGAAGCATGTCCGCGGCACTTTCAGAACGATGGGACGCTGGACCGGAAACTACAGGAGGCCGCCGGGTTGGCTACCGGTACGCTTAAACAGCCGCCGGTGGGGCGAGCGGTGAGCAGTGAACCTCTGCTTTTCATTATTGATGGAGGAGAGACAGCGGAGGGGTAAATGAATGGCTGGCCTTAGTCTTCCGATGTACCGCGACGGTCGATCTCGGATTGAATCAGGCGCAATTCTCTGCTCACTTGGCCCGCTACTGAACGGTTCTCTTGCGCCCTTCGGATAAGATAGGGAACTACATCTCGAACAGGGCCATATGGGACGTATTTTGATGCGTTAAAACCGGCTTTGGCCAAGTTGAAGGAAATGTGGTCACTCATTCCGTATAGTTGTGCGAAATGGATGTGGGGGTGACGTAAATCCACGTTGTTGGCATGGGCAGTTTCCACCAACAGTCGACAACTGTTTTCGTTGTGTGTGGCAGCACAGAATGCGATCTCTTTGATGTGTGCCAAGCAGTACATCAAACCTTCGTCGAAATCCAGGTCGACGGCTTCTTTTGTTTTGTGAATTGGTGAGGTGTAACCTAGTGTTTCAGCCCTATCGTTTTCCTTTTCCATGTAGGCGCCACGAACCAGTTTTAGCCCCAGAAAATAGCCATTTTCTCGTGCTTTTTCATGCGCTTTCCGTAGAAAGTCCAGCCGATCATGGCGGTAAAATTGGATGGTATTGAATACCGATGGTTTCTGCTGATTCCATGTTGCCATCAGTTCATCGACAATGCCGTCTATCGCATCCTGAATCCAACTTTCTTCAGCATCTACATACAGGGCGACGTCTGACTTAGATGCGGCTTCACAAATCTTGGATAAACGGTCTCTGAGTCTAGACAGCATCTCCAGTTCTTCTGGATCAAGTTGCGCCCCGGTATTGATTTTTTCTAGAAGTGAAAAAGGCGCGTACCCGGTGATCTTGCAGCTTACGTATGGAACGGAGGGGTTCGCATCTGCGAACTCTATTGCCCGAAGTTGCTCCTCTACATTTTTGTCGAACTCTTCATCACTGGCTTTGGCTTCCACCCCATAGTCAAGAATGGTGCTCACATTGTGGGATGCCAATGCTTCTACGGTGGGGATTGTTTCAGTAAGGTCTTCTCCGCCACAAAAGTGTTCGTAAATGGTTGCCTTCAGAATTGATTGCACAGGGAGTCCAATCTGCAGCGCCAATTTGGTGATGTGTGAACCAATATCCACAATGGCTGAATTGCTCATGATTCGGAACAGCCACGCAGACTTCTGCAGTTCCTGGTCGTCTTTACCAGCAAAAGCGACGGCAGTGTCGTCGAATGAGACCGTGGACAATGTGTCTTCCCAGATTGCTAAGAGTGACGCTTTGTTCTACCACGGTGTGAGTTTTGGCGTAGGGGATGCTGCGTTGAATCGTACATGCGATCTAAATTTGGCTCACCTTTACTCATCGGAATGTGGTGTGCCGAGAAATAGAGTGCTTCAGGACCCATGGCTCNTGATGGTCAACTGAAACAAGAAGCAGTGGCCATGGCATCCCAGGGTGCGCAGAAAGCCACTTGCTGGAATCTATAAAAAGGTANGGGCCGGGTAGACTGCGGCCAGTGCTATTGAGTTTCCTGTGCATCGTCTGAGACNAAGCCCAAAACCGGCCCAGTGTGTTGCTCGTTGATTTTTGAGTCGTCCACATCTTCAAGGGTTGCAGCAAACTGCTTCTTCGTTTTCGCACCAAGCGCATCCAGGGTCTTCACGCTTCGCACAAGGTTTCCTTTGCCTTCAGAGAGTTTCTTGAGAGCAGCCTCGTAGGAACCCTGCGCCTGGCCTAATCGGTTTCCGATGGACAGAAGATCATCCGTGAAACCGACAAATTTGTCGTGTAGGGCTCCAGCCTGTCTGGCAATTTCAACGGCGTTTTTCGTTTGTCTTTCGTGTTTCCAGATACTTTCGATTGTGCGCAGCACTGCCAGAAGCGTGGACGGGGTGACGATCAGTACTTTATTGGAAATGGCGTCGTCAAAGATGCTTCGATCCTGGCGCATCGCATCGGTGAACGCGGCTTCAATCGGCATGAACATGAGCACATAGTCAATGGTCGTGATGCTCTCTATTCCTTGGTAGTTCTTCGCCGATAGACCTTTTGCGTGTTTCTTGATGGAGGCGATGTGCTCCTTCATTGCAGCTTTTTGTGCTTCGATATTTTCGGCTGCACAGTATGCATCGTAGGCAACAAGTGAAACCTTTGCGTCTATCACTACCTGACGAGAACCTGGTAGCTGTACGACCACGTCGGGCTGGACCCGCTTGCCTTCAGAAGTGGTTCCGGTCACCTGCGTTTCAAACTCACGCCCCGCTTGTAAGCCTGAAAGTTCCAGGACCCGCGCCAGAACCATTTCCCCCCAGTTTCCTCGGGTTTTGCTGTCCCCTTTTAAGGCCCGCGTGAGGTTCTGTGCGTCATCACTGATCTTGGTGTTCATCTCTTTTAGGTTCTTGACCTGCTCTTTGAGGCTTATCCGCTCTTGTGAAGCACTCTTTTCTGTTTCGGTCAATTGTTGCTTGAATCCCTCGAGTTGTTCTTTGAGGGGTTTGACGAGATCGCCAATCGACTTCTTGCTCTTTTCATCAAATGCTTTGCTGCGTTGCTCGACAATTTCATGTGCTGCGGCCTTGAATTGGTCCACCATTTGTTTCTGGTCTTGTCGTTTCTTTTCAGCATCTGCCTCTTGGGCGGCTTTTCGTTGCGCTTCAGTTTCCTCTCTTAATTTTACCCTCTCGTTTAGGCCTTTCAGTTCGGTCTCAAGTTGCACGATTCGCATGCTCGCAGTTTGTTCAGCGCTTTGGGTGGTTTGAAGTTTCGCTTCAAGTTCTTCAGTACGTTTTGCCCGATCTTCAAGGAGTGCGAGCCGGGCGATGTCTCCATCATTTCCGGTCTTTGACCGAGCGCTGTGCCAGAGCCACCCAATCGCCGTCCCTAAAGCTGTTCCTATAAGGAGTGCTACGATGATGTATTCATATTCCATGGNNGGTCCNCAGNTTGATGGGTTCNCCCATCGGTTCCAGCGCCGGTCTCAATCGAGCCGTTAGCTGTACAGTGACACATACACATTGTGTAGCACTGTATGTGTTTACGGGACGGTCAAAATATGTCCGATCACTTCCTTGGTTCGGGTGAGGGTCCGCCCACGTGACGATCATTCTGGATTTTGAGCGTGCCGAATAGACAGGAGCTTTAGTTTGGCTTTGGGCCAAACTCAATCGCACCGCCTGGCAAAAAGTAAAGGATGCCCATTCGCCCACCAGTCACAGTGGGGACATGCCATGACCCAGGAGGTAGAACCACCCACCCTTCGCCGTGACCCTCAAACATGGGCGCGCCCTCCAGGGCGAAGCTGAGGTCGAATTCCCCATTTGGATGAACATGGCCGGGACCCGCACAGTCCATTTCAACGGCATCGATGGAAAAGCCATGCAGGTCTTCTGATGGCTTGGCCACCCTTCCAAAACGAATTCCACCCGCCTCTCTTGGTGCTATCCAACCGTCTTTGAGGCCTTCTGTTACCAGCTTTCTGGCCGCCACAATCCGTGGGTCATCTAAAGGCAGGGCTTGGGTGACTCGGGCTGTGGCATCTTGGGCAGATGCATCAATATTACGAAGCACATCAAGGATGGGCTGCAATATTTGGATCGCAGTTTCTCTATCAGACATGGGTTCTCCTTCAAGAACCCATCCTATTGTCGCTGAGGGAGAAGGGCCAAGAGGGGGGACAACACCGGAATCCAGCTAAGCTGGAACTCCTGACGGGCCGCGCATGGTGTCGACCCCCCATAGGAAAAATCAGGCCACGAAAGCTGAAAGAGACTGGTTCCGCTTGCTATGGCGCAACTTTCTGATTGCTTTCAATTCGATTTGACGGATGCGTTCGCGAGTGAGGTTGAAACGCTGTCCGATTTCTTCAAGAGAATACTGGGTGGGTTCACCGATTCCATATCGCATGCGAACCACCTTCTCTTCGCGAGGGGTGAGGGATGCGAGAATGTCTTCAATTTCATTGCGAAGCGATGCCTCGTCGAGTGAATCGCCTGGACCGTCTGCATGCTCATCTGTAATGAAGTCTTGAACGGTACTGTCCGATTCGTGATTCACGGGCGCATCCAGACTGGTTGGCTCGCGAGTAAGCTTCATCAATTCAGCAAGTTTGGCAGGATCTTCTTCTAGCCGTTCAGCGACTTCATAAAGATTGGGTTCCCGACCGAATTCCTGCCACAACGCTTTTTGGGTGTAGTGAACCTTGTTTACGATCTCAAGTTTGTAGATGGGGATGCGAATGGTGCGAATCTGGCTCTCAATTGCCCGGATGATGCTTTGACGAATCCACCAAGATGCGTAGGTTGAGAACTTAAATCCGCGTGTGTAATCAAACTTTTCGCACGCTTTCATCAGGCCAATATTTCCCTCTTGAATCAGATCGGGAAGAGGAAGGCCTCGATAGGAGTATTGCTTGGCAATGCTGACTACGAGTCGAAGGTTGGCAGTCACCAGTGTTTGCTTGGCGATTTCAGCATCTGGACCGTTTAACGCTACAAGCCGAGCGACCTCCACCTCGTCTGCACGCTTTAAGAGCGGGATTTCGCCCATGCATTTTAGGTACTTGTTCAAGAGAGGGTTTCCTTGTCCAGTCGTTCGAGTTTGAGCGCTTGCCATTGTTCCATCTCCTTGAGTGCGTCGTGCGCACGTTTAGAGAGCAAGCCCCATGCCAAGGTGGATCGGATCCGTTTCCTGTTGACTTTAGGGCTGTACGATCGATGTACAGAGATGGAATCTGCCCGTATATGGTGACCCTTGGAACATCTGTGGCATTCCCGCTGCACCAATTTTGTACAAAAATATTTGGACGCTCGTAAAGAAAACTTTACGAATTGTCTACGGGGACGTTGCAGCTTTCTTTAGAGCCTTGAATGGGTCTTTGGCATTTTTTGTGATCTCTTCGATCGCGTCCATGAATGTGAGGAGATCGCCATTATGTCGGGCGAGGATGGATTCAAACCAGTCTCTACGGTGATTGTAAGTTCGATATTGAGCAAGTCTGGCATTGTTCCAGGGGCCTTTGTCGACGGCTTTTAGGAATCGCTCAGGGTGTGTCAGGTGGGCTTCTTGGACCCGGCTCTTCAGGGAACTGTACAGTTGCTCGCGCTCCTTAAGTTTTTGAGACTCAGAGCGTTGTTCATCTTTGTAGACTGAATCCAAGTCCTGATACAGCTTGCGCAGTATTTCTCGCCATCGGTTCATGTCTTCATGTCGTTCAATGGCCTGCTTCAGCTTTGGGGATTCGGGTCCAAAGCGTGCCTCTAAGTATTGAAACGCTGCTTTTTCACCAACGAAGTTGGCGAAGCTCTCATTGAACTTCACGCTGCCGGGTATCCAGAGGGTGGCGTGTACCAGTTCATGGAGGACTGTGTCTGCCAACCGTACATCATCCCATTCCAGCATTGGAGGAAGTATCGGATCTCGAAACCATCCAAGTGTGCTGTATGCGCCAGCGGTGCGCATATAGACATCATGGCCGTCGTCTTCTAGTCGGGAAGCCCAGATATCCGCATCTTCTTTTCGGAAAAATCCGAGGTAGGGAACCTTTCCTACGATGGGGAACCGCCAGGTCACGGGTTTGAACTGTAGCGGTGGGCACGCACTCAAATTCCAGATTTTGCGATCCCATTCCCAGGCTATTGTCTCGTAGTTATCTGTCGCCTTCAGCCCAAATTCTGCGCCAAATGCCTTTACGTCGGCGATTAGATTGAGCGCTTTGATCTGTTTTTGGGTGAGTGTTTCGGAAGAGCGTATGTCTTCGATGGGTTCGCGCGATTGCAGTAGTTCCGCTTGGAAATAGGCCGAACGCACCACATATCCGACACCGCAGCCCGGGATGAATGCGCTGATGGTTAGGGTTCCCAATGCCAGCACAATGACCTTAGTGATAGTGCGTGGCAAACTTTTTGAGTTGTTGTGGGTCATGACTGAATGCTAATCCACAAATAATCACTCGCCGCCTAAACATTTACACTGGGTGTCGTCGGGAGGACATTTTGATTGAATTTCTGCTCACTGGTGGACCTGTCATGTTTCCGATTGGGCTGGCAAGCGTTGTCGGGCTTGCGGTCTTGCTTGAACGGGTGGTGGCATTGCGCGTAAATAGGGTGAACCCCCGCGGTTTTGCTGTTGAGGCAGAAGAACTTCTGCGACAAGAACGGTGGGGGGATGCAGTCACCCTATGCAAGAAGCATGAATGTGCTGCCTCGCGGATTGTGATGACGGCAGTCGATGCGAAAGGTCAGCCTCGTGCTGTCATTAAGGAGCGAATCGAGGAAGTCGGTCGTCGTGAGGCGGCCGACCTGGAACGGTTCAGCCAAGTCCTGGGTACGGTGGCGAGCATTGCGCCCCTGTTGGGCCTGCTTGGTACTGTATGGGGAATGATTCTGACTTTTGATGTCATTCAGCAGCAAGGCATTGGTGTGGTGTCCAGCTTGGCGGGCGGAATTTCCCAGGCGCTTATTTCCACCATGGCTGGCCTGACTGTAGGAATTCCTGCGTTGATTGGCTATCGATGGGTTCTCGCGCGGGCTGACCGATTGGTCTTGGGTTTGGAGGAGTTGGGTCTATCGACATTGGACTACCTCAGCGCTGAGGGGGGCGAGGGGTGAACTTCTCACGCACCCGCCGGGATGACATGGTTGTTGATGTCACCCCACTGATCGACATCATTTTTCAATTGGTGTTGTTTTTTATGGTGTCGACCACCTTTGTCACCGCTCCAGGGATCGAAGTTGATCTGCCGCGCTCTAGCTCGGACACGATTTTGAGAGATAAGGATGACATTAGCGTGTGGGTCGGTGGTGATGGTTCGGTGTATGTCGATGATCAGCCTGTTGACTTCAAAGGGCTGAAAAGTGCGTTGTCTATGGCCGCACAAAAAAATCCAGCGACACTGATTGTGATCAAAGCGGACCGTGAGGTTGATCATGGCCGTGTTGTGGCCATTATGGATGCAGCTCGCGGCTATGGTTTGACCAAGTTGGCCATTGCCACAGAGGTCAATGAAGCCGACCGGACGGGTGTGAGTCGTTGACCTGCCAACGGTAAATATGGTCTCTTGAGGCCTAAATGCACCGTTGCGTATATTGAATTGACGGGGTTGATCTTATGTTTGATGGAAATTTGTAGGGATCTCTGGGAATGGGCGTGGATCCATCCATATGGGCGAATGGTCGCGTAACGATGGGATTATTCTGTTCGCGATGTTTACTTGATTCATGACAGATTTCAGTAAGTTAGATACACTATTTAAGCCTTTTTCTCCATCCCCTTGTTGGCATGTCAATTCAAGTCTCCAGTGTCGCTCGACCTCGTGTCAGCATTTCGCCCTTGTCCAGTACTGTTGTACGGCGGTTGGTGTGGAATGTTTTGCCGGTCGTCTTGGTGGTTGGGTTTATGCAGATGGCATTGTTTGGAGACGATGGATTGCTCAAGCGTCATCAGGTCAAACAGCACCTTTACGCCACTCAAGCCAAGGTGGGTCAAGTGGAAAAGCTTAATGCTGAATTGGCTGCTCGGGTTCGGATGATGCGTACCAACCCCGCCTTTGTTGAGCGGGCTGCCGGAGAGCGGCTTTTGTTGGCGAAGGAAGGCGGCACCATCTATCGTTTTGAGGGGCCAATCCGCTAAGGTTTGAGATTGTTCGCTCGACTGTAGCTTTGCTCAGCGGTAATCTTTCGCCGGTAGTGGGGTTGACGTGAAAGTCTATCGCTGGGATTTGGATAAGACTTATTTGGATACCGACTTCGAATCTTTTCGAGGTTTGGTTCGCAGTGCAACGGAGCCCGCTCACCGAAAGCGCGCTCTTCCAGGCGCTGCCACGCTGTTGCGCTCGCTTTGTGGAAGTCCCGACTCCAAGATTACCGTCATTTCAGGTTCTCCCACACAGATGCGCAAAGTGATTTCGGAAAAGCTCGCATTGGATGGGGTTGAGTTTGATGAACTCGTACTCAAAGACAGTTTTGGGAACCTGAAAAAGGGGCGTATTCGCGCAATACGCGGACAAATTGGCTACAAATTGCCAGCACTTCTAGAGGCTCGTGTTCGGACCGATGACGCCGCCGTCGAGGTGTTGTTTGGTGATGACGTTGAAGCCGACGCTTTGGTCTATTCGCTATACGCCGATGCTGTAGAGGGCCGTGTTGGTGCCGCAGAGGTCAGCCGCGTCATGGAAAAGGCTGGTGCGTATCCAGACGAGATAGACCGTGGGTTGGAAGCGCTTGCAAAGGTGAAGCGCCATGATGCCGTTGAGCGTATTTTCATTCGTCTGGAGCGGGGGGTGCCCACTCAGCGATTGTCTGCGCTTGGAAACCGTGTTGTGCCGGTCTACTCGTGGTGGCAGGCTGCGTTGGTCTTGCTGGAAATGGGTCATTTGAACGTTGAACAAGTTCAAAAGGTGATGGCCCCTGTGTTCTGGGAGGAAGGAACGGAACCTTGGGTGATGGGTGCGTTGGCTCAAGACCTTCTCCGGCGTGGATGGGTTCAGCCGGAAACCCTGATGGGGCTGCATGGGCCGCCAGAGGTCATTGAAGCTTGTGTCTCAGCTGTTCGCTCGTTGGGTGGTTTTGGGGTCGAAGTATCCAAGCCTACCGATGTCACAGTCGATTACATCAGCCTCTTGAAGACTGGGGCCTGGAATAAACGTGGCCGAGCTGAGTAGATTAAATGCTACAATCAATAGAATACTGGGCCGTATTGACGTGTTTTGGTTGGCACGGTTCCTGCGATGAGTGTGTGTGATGATTCTTTTTTTGCTCGTATCGATGGCCTTTGCCTCTCCGGAAATTTCGGCAACTTTGTCTGCGGATGGTCATTATGTCGTTCGTGTGGTTCCGGATGTGGTTTGGAAATCAGCTGAGATTTCTGTCGCTGGGGGAGAGACAGAGGGGGTTGGGCCAACCGAAGTTGAGCAGGCAGTCTCGGTAGAGGGCTGGACACACAATCAGGAGAACTTGAGGGTAACGATTACCGCTGTGGGCGCGAAAGGAGAGGGGCGCACGTGGATGATGGAGGTGGAACCCTTTCGGGTCCCAGCAACCAAGCCCACATTGACGCCCCACAGGCGGTGGCCTTTCAAAAAGAACAGGAAATAATGAGTTTTGAACACCTGGATGATTCTCAGCTGTCCATGTTGGTTGAAGACCTAGAAGATCTGGTTCACGATTTGGGCAAATACATTGTGTTTGAGACCCGTATGGTGGCGGAAGGGGCGTCCGATGCAGTTTTGATGTCTGCGTTGAGGACCGACTTGTACGAAACCCGTAAGCATACCGATGCGAACGGTGTGGTGGTCACAGAGGCGGCGTGGTCTGTTTGGGAACGCCTCCGCCCCAGTGCTCTCGGTGATGCGGACGAGGTTGTTCAAATCGACAGCTTGATGTCGGAGCTTCAAGGAGTGGACCTAAAAGAAATGAGTCCAATGTTGAACAAAGTGCGAACTCAAACGTACGAGGTTCGTACGTTGTTGAAGGCGCTGTTGGGAAGGGTTCGGAAAGAGGAAGAGGAGCGGTAAGAATGGCGAATATTCTCGTGATTGATGACCAAGACAGGACCATTGAACTGTGTCGTCGTGTAATGCCGGAGCATGAATGGGTCGGCCCCGCTCGTTCGTGGGAAGAGGCGAAGAGTCAGGTTCGCTCTATGGGCAAACAGCTCGGTTTGGTCTTGTTGGACATTCACTTTGATATTCCAGCAAATGATCTTCTTGGTGTGACAGATGTCGATGATGAACGTGCAGTCAGGAAGGCCAAACGTCGACAAGGTATTTTTATTTTAGAGGAGCTTCGGCGTGGGGCGCCAGACCTACCTGTCGTATTGATGACCAGTCGAGGTGGCGTAGGGATGGAACAGGCCGCTGACCGGCATGGCGCCCAGGAATACACCTACTTTCTGGATCATGAGGATGTAGATGCTCATTCTCTTCGTGGTCAGGTGGAAGGGATCTTGCGCGCCCAGAGGGGTACATCTCGGGATGGTCCGGTCTATTGGGGGCGTTCCATCATGATGCGGCAGGTGAGACAACGCCTTTCGACACTTGCTCGTGGGAGGCTGCCGGTGACCTTGACGGGGCCTACAGGAACTGGAAAATCGCTTATTGCTCGCCACTTTATTCACCCAAAGAGTGGAAGGCGTGGCAAATTCGTTTCTGCAGATCTGGCGACCCTGCCGAAGGATTTGGTTGCAGCACATTTGTTTGGGTCACTGCGTGGGGCCTATACAGGCTCGGTCGCAGACCGGGCCGGTGCATTTGAGCAGGCGAATGGAGGCACCCTCTTTTTGGATGAGATTGGGAATCTCAGTATCGAAGTCCAAAAGATGTTGCTTACTGTGTTGCAAGAAGGGGTTGTCACTCGCCTGGGAGATACCAGTGAACGCGTGGTGGATGTAAAGCTTGTGGTGGCCACCAATGAAGATTTGGCGGATTTGGTGAGCCAAGGCCGGTTTCGGTCTGACCTGTATATGCGCTTGAATCCTGCTTCTGCTGTAATGCTGCCTTCTTTGCAGGAACGCTCCTTGGACTTGGCGAAACTTCTTTCATTTACGTTGGAACGGATCCTGAGTGCTGGACACTTAGACGGGCTGTTGGACGAATACCGGAACGTGGCCGGAGTTGGAGGCAACAATGTCGAAGTGGTGACGGGTAGCGAGGTGCCCGAGATGGATGAAGGCACCGTGTTGCTACTGTTTCCTGCACCGTCGATGGAACAGTTGTCCGCTCACCGTTGGCCTGGCAATCTGCGAGAGTTTGCCATGGCGATCGAAAATGCATTGACCCTATCCATTGCGGAAGCGATTGCTGCCGGTGGCTACAAGCGGCGGGGTGATGATGGCCGACCCGATGTCATACAGGTTCGCCCCAAGGTGATTCGAGATCAGCTTATGGCTGTTCGGATCGATCAGGACTCTGCGTCGGAAGGGCTACAAATCGGAATACAGTTGCGTTCACAAAGTGGCCTCAACAAAGTGGCACAAGATATCGAGCGCCAGTATTTTACGACCCTATATCTACGTCATCAGGGTGATTTTGCGGCCATGGCAAGTATTCTGCTGGGTGATGCAGACGCCTCTCGAAAGGTCCAACTGCGATTCAACCAACTTGGACTCAAGGTTCGTGATTTGAAGGAACGCATGTCGTGATACTGCTGTGGTTTTTCTGGCTGACGGCCGCTCAAGGCTCAGAACTGTCGCCACTTGTGAATGAACGATTTTCACAGGCAGTCACTGCGGAGAAAGCGGGTGACTTTACGACCGCGGCCGCACAGTACGGCATGGTTTTGGCCGTCGCCCCTTACTACGACCGCGCAGTGATGGGATTGGGCCGTTCACTTCAGGCCCAAGGTGACGTTCCGGGGGCGCTGGCAGCCTACGAGCGTTTGCACGCCTCTCCCGAGGCGATTGAGGCGCGTGCTGTACTTCTGGAAAACAGCGATCCTCAAGCAGCGGCTGATCTATATCGATTATTACAGACCTTGTTGTTGGGGGATGAGTGGCCCTATTTGGGAGAGGCGCGCGCCCTCACCGATACAGATTCGATGGCTGCAGCAACTGCGGTCGAAAACTATCTGGACCTGGTTGATCGGGATCCGAAAGGACCCACAATCCTTGATGTTTTGGGCGCTTTGCGTCGTGATGATCAGGATGAACGTGCCGAAGCATTGATGGTTCGTTTATTGAATGATTGGCCCCAAGCCGATTGGATGCCAGAAGTACAAGCAAGACTGGACCGTTTGCTTATCGAACGTTCAGCCCAGGACTTTATCGTGTCCGAGCCAGAACCGCTTTCTGATGGGCAGCGGACTGTGTTGAACGAAGCGAGGTTGTCTGCGGCACAGGGAGACACGGAACGCGCGTTGACACAACTGCGCTTGCTTATTCGTGATGCGCCAAGATCAGCAGAGGCTTGGGGAACGCTTGGTGAAGTTCATTTACAGTTGGGGCAGGTCGCCGATGCAGAACAGTCCTATCGATGGGCTTTGGCTATCGACCCGGCAGAAGCTGTGTGGCATGAACGATTTGGGCAGCTGTTGATCACGCGGTACGGAGGCAAGAGGGATCGAGAGGCAAGGGATTCACTGCGCACCGCTCGGGCGCTTCGACCATCGTGGGCCGCAGTCGTTTATGCGTTGGCTGAAGTCGAACGCTCTCTTCGTGACTACGACTCAGCACTTACCGCGTATCAGGATTACCTGAAAATGGACCCCAATGGCAGTTGGTCGTCCACAGCACGTAAACGGGTGGCTGACCTTTCAAGGCTGGCACCACCAGCGATTGAGACGGCTGCTATCGATGACACGCCTGCAGAGGTGCCTGAAGAGGCGGTTCAGCAGTATCGCCTTGCGCGCGCTTATCGGAGTCGTGATGACCTAAATGCCGCACAAACAGCCATTGCGACGGTTCTGGATGTCGCTCCTGATTGGACTGCAGCCATCAACCTATCGGCGGCGATCTCGTTGGCGAAAGGGGATGGGCAGTCGGCGTTAGCGTCTTGGAACCGGTCGTTGAAAGTGAACCCCAACCAAGCACAGGTTTGGCTTGCCATTGGAGAATTGCATCGGCAAAAAGGGCGTTTGGCTGAGGCTGAAGCAGCATTGCAAGGTGCAGCCCAGCGTGGTGTTGCGGATGCTTTATACCTGCTGGCTGATATGGCTTTTGACTCGGGAGATTTCGACGATGCAGAACGGATTTTGGTCCGGTTCTTTGAGTTGTCCACTGGGGGAAGTCGCCATGCGCCCGCGTTGGCTTTGCAAGATCAGGTCGTGGACGCGCTGCAGCGGCAGAAAATGTTGCTTTGGGGTGGTGGCTCCTTTGTCTTTTTGAGCATTTTACTGTTCTGGGTTCGTCGCCTCCGAGCTCAGCCTCTCTCCACTTTGTTGGAGCAGGCCCCTGGGTCTGCACATGATGTGGCCATGGTTGTGTCCGCTGTTCGGCACGAATTGCTGAAGCACAACACGACGCTTTTGGAGGAACTCGCGGAGGCGCTCAAGTGCGGTGATGTCGATGCGGTGTCTTACGGAGTGCGCCGGCTGTATGGTGACGAGGGCGCCCAGGGCGTCGTGGCTCGCTTTGACGGATACGTGCGCCAGTTGCGCTCCTTGGGGCGTCGTCATGGGGTGTTGTTGGACCTGCGCAATAAGGATCCCTTGTTTGCCCCCATGTCGGGTGCCATGCGTAAGCTGCGGCGTTTGGAAAACAAACTTCACCGTCCACCCAAACGTTCTGCATCTCGATTTGAGGTTGCCGAACAGTTGGTAGAAGTCGGCAAAGCCCTCAATGACGATGCCTATCATGCGCTCGGACGATTTATGCAGCAGCTGGGTACAGTTCATCTCTCTTCTGAAGCCCTTCTTGAAGTCGAAGAGAGAGTTCGTGAGGAACCTGCATTTACGCATCTTGACTTGCCTTTGCTTTCTGTGCAGGTGGCCAGTGAGCCGATTCCCGTACGGGTGTTTCAAGGTGACTTAGACGACATTGTCGCCAACCTGCTTCGCAATGCGTATCAGGCGATTGCGATGAACAGTCCGGATGCAGAACGCCGGATTGGTTTGTCGGTCATAGAACAGGCCGATCTGATCACCGGCTTGGCGACAGTTGAACTGCGTTTCCAAGATACGGCGGAGGGGGTGTTGACCGATGCCATGCTGCATGGCCGCAGCATCGGTCGAGGCTTGGGCCTTACTGTTGACCTGGTCACGCGGCATGAGGGTACGATTCATGTCGAGTCAGAACCGGGCTGGTCAAAAGCGATTGTGGTATCCCTGCAGCGAGTGGAGTCATCCGATACACCCGTTGCTGTGTTGGCGGAGGAGTGAAATGGCCCTTGCACGTGTGTTGGTAGTAGAAGATGGCCACGAATACATCGAGACATTTTCGCGATTCTTGGGAGATGATTTTGAATTGGTTCGTGTCGGCGATGGCCCATCTTGTATGGACGCCCTTGCTGCCGCGAATTGGGATTTGATTTTTCTGGATATGCGATTTGATCGTGCGGAGCGCTTGATTGGTGATCAGGCTGCTCTGGAGAAACGGTTTCATGGAGATGCGGGTCGTGCCAAAAGATATTTGGAAAACCACCAGGGAACCTACATCGCCAATGCAATTCGAGAGGCGGGGTACCCACACCCCCTTTTGTTTAGTTACGACTTTGATGGCGAACCGCAGCGGTTTGCACACCTCACGACCCGACTTGCGCCAATTTCATACGTGAACGATATGGCTGGACCCGCTGATATTCGGTCAGCAATTTTGGAGATGCTGGATTGATGGATGATGTCGACCAATGGTTGAGCCGCTGGCAAGAGGGGAGAATCGGTTTTCATCAAGACGAGGCGAATGAGCTACTGATCCGCTTTTGGCCCCGATTGATTCCAGAACCATCCGTTTCTGTGCTGGTTCCGCTGTGTGGCAAGAGTCGAGACATGACTTGGCTTCACCAGCGAGGTCATGCGGTATTGGGTGTAGAGCTAACCAAAATCGCTTGTACGGCGTTTTTTGAGGAACAAGGCTTTCCATATGTTGTGGAGTCCACAGGATCCCATGAACTGTATGTCGGAACCGGTGAAGCTGAAGGCATACGGATCTTTTGCGGTGACCTGTTTACGCTTCCACCACAGATGGTGTCTACAGTGGGTGCTTGGTATGACCGGGCGGCCATCGTCGCATTGCCTCCTGAAATTCAGAGGCGCTATGTGGATTGGCTTTCCGTTGTGCTTGGCTCACGCAGCATAGGATTCATGCTGACTTTTGATTACCCACGTGGTGTGCGAACGGGCGCTCCGTATCCAGTGGGTTTCGCTGACGTACAGTCTCTTTTTCAAGATACCCATGAAGTCGTCTTGTTGGATGAGATCGATCTTGGCGCAGACAATCGCTGGGGGTTGCCTTGGGTAAAGGAGCCTGTGATTCAACTCATTCGCCGATGAGGCGTTTTTGGAGTGCGGCTGCAAGCTGATGATATTGTTCGGGTCGATTGTACCCGGCAAAACCTGAGATTCGCACCCATACTCTATTGTCCCAGATGATGATTGGTACCTCGATTTTGTCCTCTGTACGCAGAGCGGCGAAGAGGTCTGGCGCCTGCTCTACAGAGCAGGGCAGGGGAATCGATGCCATGGAGCCATATAGAGACTGTGAGTCTGGGTGAGGAAGTTCTACCTGGAGCGCATGTGCAATGACTTCCCGTCCTGTTTGAACGAGTTGATGGTGGGCTGATCGGAACGATGATCCGCCTTGTGATTGATGGATTTCTATGGCTTTTGGTGCGCAATAAATTGCAGTGGGGTCGTCCGTGCCACACCATGTAAACTCTTCGGTCAACCCTTGGCCGTACCCATGTGAAATCACGGTTGGGTGGATGGCTTCTCTCCATTGTTCTGCAACGGATAAAACAGCCACGCCTTTGGGGGCGCAGATCCATTTGTGGAGGTTGCCCACCCAAAAGTCGGCCCCTAGCGTCTGAATATCGACGTCGATTTGCCCAGGGGTGTGGGCTGCATCAATCAGGATGGGGATTCCCTTTGCATGGGCCAACTTGACCAGTTCTTCCGCTGGATAAATCAGCGCTGTTGGCGATGTGATGTGGTCGACCGCAATCAGGCGGGTTTTTGGGGTAATGGCTGCTTCTATAGAATCGATAATCTGTTGATGGCCGTTGATGGGGAATGGGACGGATGCTTCCACAACCTCTACACCATATCGTCCAACCATATGTTCAAAGGTGTTTCGGACCGCATCGTATCGATGGTTGGTTGTGAGAATTTGATCGCCTTCCTTCCAAGGAAAGGATTGGATGACCGCATTCACGCCGTCCGTTGCATTGTGTACAAACACCGTGCCATCAGGTTCAGCATTTAAGAATTCTGCTACCTTGTTGCGGCAATCCGCCCATCGTTTTGGATGATTGCGAAGCAGGAAATCAATGGGTTCTGCCTCCATTTCCTTTCTAAACTGGTCTTGCAAGGCGAGTACCTGCGAAGGAGTCGAACCGAAGCTTCCATGGTTGAGAAAGCAGACAGAAGGATCGAGAAGGTAGTTGGCCATAAACCCCTTCTAATCAATTGNGGTACCTCGAGCCCTAAGGCTGGCTCGAACAAGTACGTCATAGAAAGAGTTGAGAGGGGCGCCACTTCCCGTGCCATCGATGACATCTATCGCCTGTGCAATCGCTTCCATTGTGGACACACCTTCTGGCGAAGGGGGCGTTCGCAATCGTTTCCGGGGTGAGTCTATAGGAGAAATGTGCAGTCGAGGGAGTGTTGAAAGTCCTGGAATACGATGAATCATTTTTCGAGCTTGAGGCCAGCTTCCATCCACCACAACTATGGTTTGGGGTTTGTATGGAAGCGGGGGGGCATTTTTGTCTGGGAACAACAGTACGGGTGAAGGTACTTGGAGTGTGTCGGAATCCCATCGGGTGTTTGGCGCCCCGTAATCCACGATAGAAGCGTTTGGGATCGCCATGGCCGATAATCGTGCGCTGTTGCTGGCTTTGTACCTTTCTTTCCAGTGACGGATGATCAAAAAATCTACCGAAACATTCAAAGTGGGTACTTCGGCACAAACACAGTGTTCTGTGAGCAAAAGACAGGCGTGGCAACGTCTTGGGTCATCTGGCTCGATTCGTCTACCCATATCAAGAGTGGGGAATCCAGCCTAGCGCACGCAACCAAGATGCAATTGCTTCTGCGGCGACCCGGTTGCCTTCTACTGTGGGGTGGCCCCCGTCAAAGAAAAGAGGTTCCGCTAAGCTGGGGTCAGCCTCAAAGGCTGAAATGATTTCAGGAGCAATTCGGTCTGGCGCCCCTGAACCTTGGGTAAGGACTTCTCCGGTAGGGACTCTGACAAGCTGTTGTTGCCCCTCTTGAGTGCGTAGAATCACACCCGCTTGTGCTTGGGCTTTGAATGGCACCGATAAATCAAGGACCGGTACATCACCCACAGTCTTCTTCACCCTGTCTATGGCGCCATGCTCGACGGCCATTCGCAGTGGATCGAAGCTTGATACTGGAGGCAGGACGATGGCCAGCTTTGCCGGTGCGATGGCTTCTTGCAGTCGGACGATTTGTTCGGCGTACGCCTTCCAGTGCCCGGCACGCATGAACTCAGGCCATTCGGAAAATAAAACGATGTCCGCATCCCATTTTTTACCTTCCGCTACGACAAGTCGGGTCAACATCTCCGTCTCGCCAGCGGGAATTCCGAGATTCAAGACCTCAATGTTGGTGATGGCATTGAGTTGAGCTGGCCAGCTTTGGTTGTCGGAAACGCCCCATCCGAACGTGACACTGTCTCCAACTGCGGCAATGCGAAAGCCTGGGGCTGGGCTGGTGAACTCCGGGCCTCGAAATCCCTGAGAATTGGTGTTGACCAAAAAGGCCNGTGTGCGTGTTGTTCTATCCAGGCGGTTGCCGGCAGAAATGTCCTGTGGATTGTGCGGCCGGTCAGGGGCAACGACTCGGGCATTTTTCATGTTGCGGCGTAAGAGCGCTGCTCCGGGACCAAGGGCTGGGGTGTCTACCAGCAGGTCGGCTGAGATGAGGCCCGCTTCTTGGAGGTCCAGCGCGGCGCGTACGCTGCCACCGATGATAACGAAGCCCACCACAACCGAAGTAGAGCGGAGGGTTTGCGCCCAACGATCTGGATCGTCCTTGGGTACTGTCACTGAAAATAGACCGATACACAACGCGGTCAGCCCTCCGACGATGATTGCCAGTTGACCGATGGCTGCGCCAACGGGAACACCGTCGGGTGCGGTGGCATACAGCGCAAGAGCTGAGCCAACAAACAGGAGGACACAACCCACAGCAAGAGTTCGTGGAGAACTTAGAGACATGCCAATCCATGATGCCCGACTTGGGCTGCGCTATCATGGATGCATGGATGATCCGAAACAGGTTTTGGCGAACACGCGTCGATGGTGGTTGATGCCTGTAGTCATAGGGTTGGTGTTGACTGGTGCGCTGATCTTACTGGGAGATTTCCGGCCAATCGTCGAGCGGTTCTACAGCGTTTTTTAGAACACTGCGTAGATAAATGGTGCGACATGTGGCACTGCTGATAGCGCAGAGAGTGCGACTCCGATCAAGACCAGTACAACAAGCATTGGAGCCATCCAATAGCGTCGCGTTCGGCCGAGCATAGTGAAGATCTGCCCAATGGTTCCCATGCGTAAAAGGAAGCTGTTTGGTTTTTTTGATTCCGACACTGGATTGGCCCTCATCATGTATTGATGGTCACAAGGTACGCTCTTTCAGAGGGGCCGTCCAGCTTCAGTGGTCGCGAATTGGGTGCGTCCGCGGTACGGTGCCACATGGCGTTGCTATCTATGAGCGTTCTGATTGCAGGGTTTGGGTGCCTCCTACTGGGGCTTGCCTGGGCTTTGGTCGGGTTCCGAGACCCGTCGGGTTCTATTCGCATGGGGCTGTGGCCGGTTGTTCTGGGGGGATGTTTCATCGCTGGCGGTATGGCGATCCCGATTGATGAAGACAACACCCGCCACAATGGCGTGCCGGGTCCTGCAGATTTGAAACCGGGCAAGGTGCCACATGGCGCCCCTCCATTGCCACCAGGTTCAAAGGTGCCGCCGGGTCCACCCCCCAAGGGTGGGAAGATGGGACACCACCCACCTCAGGGTCCCGGGTTCGTTCCACAGTTTTCATCAAAACCGATTTTGAAAACCAAAATATCAGTCGTTACTCGCATGAACACAGCATGTTCAACGCTGGTCGACGGGATGGCTGCGTGTTGGGGAGAGCCGGAACCTGCAGGTGATCGTGCCGCGCAGATAGCGTTGGGTCGTGACCATGGCTGTTCTCTCATGGTCACCGGATATCCGCACTGTTGGGGAGACGAAGTGGCGGGTCCTGATCGGAATGCTGCAGAACAGTTTTTGGCGATTACAGCGACCTTGGATGCGACCTGTGCGTTGACATTGGCTGGCAAGATAAAATGTTGGGGTTCTCACCGGGGTCTGCCACCCGCTGGCGACGGATACCAAGCCCTCTCAAGTGGTCCACACCACAGTTGTGCTATCGATTCACAAGGAGAAGCACAGTGCTGGGGGTGCGAGGCGGATCATGCGGATGCATGTGAGCCTAAGTCCGGTCCCTTTACAGAGATATCGGCAGGTCATTTTCACACTTGTGCGTTGCGTGACGACGGACAACCTGTGTGTTGGGGTGCGAACGATTCCGGGCAGTCAACGCCACCAGAGGGTCCTCTGTCGGGGCTGTCCGCGGGCTGGACCCATAGCTGTGGCATCAACCCAGCAGACTCCAGTCTGAGTTGCTGGGGGTGTGATGGGCGATTGCAGGAAGTGATGCCCAAAACTGAAGGTCATTGTTCTCCGCCAGACGGAAAATTTAGTGCGGTTTCAGCGGGCGATATGTGGAACAGTTGTGCGTTGACCACGCGCGGTTTCCGAAAGTG
>PALY01000079.1 GCA_002707085.1 Deltaproteobacteria bacterium | reverse complement strand
CATAAGAGCATTTAGGTAGCCAGAGAGTACACCATGTACATGTCGGGTTGGCATCTCTCGGCCTCAGGACATAATCTCACTGTCATATGCAGTCATTGGTCGACCAGTTTTGCCCCAACGTTCACGATGCACCCATTAGCGGTGCTGCGCACGACCCTGAAAGCGGAACCATTGCCACCGCGGATGAACAGGGAGTGGTAGCCATTCAGCGAACAGGAGAAGCGACCCCACGGTTGCTCTTCCAGCCCGGTGTCACAGTGAATGGAGCATTGGCGGTGATTCGTGGTGGTTCTCTGGTGGCTGTAGGCGATGAAGAGGGCAGCATCGGCGTATACAGCACACAGGATGGCGAACCCATCTTTCAAGAAAAACGAGAGGGCGCTCGCGGACGAATTCGTGCGATGCGAGGCGTTGCTCTCAACTCAGAAGGCAGTCGGTTGGCGTGCATCGCAGCCGATGGACTCCTGCGCCTATGGGACTTGACCCAAAACGAAAGACAGGCGTGGAGAGGCTTTTCCGGTACAACCGTCGAATTCGACCTCAGGGGTCAACGCTTATTGGCCATGGATGAATCAGGGCAGCCTCGGATGATGGACCTATCCACACTTGAAGCCTTGTATATGGACAAGCTTCAAACTCCGGCAGACAAAGCCCGTTTCACAAAATGTGGCACGATGGTGGTCGCCAGTGGAGCAGCAGGCATCTCCCTTCTTCGGGTGGCAGATGGTGCATTGATCGCCAGTTTCGCCACCCAGGGTGGCTCTGGCATTCAAAACCTTCTGTTGTCTCCAGACGGCACTCGAGCGTGTGCGATCACGCAACGAAGCGTGCATGTGTTCTCGCTCCCAGAACTTGAAGCCATAGATAGCTTTCGACATGGCGCTCCCAACACAACGGGAGCAGGCGTGTGGCATGCAGGTGGTATCCGAGTGGGCGGCAGTGATGGACTGCTACATGGTGGTGGTTCTGGAAGTTTAGGCCCTGTAGATGTTGTGGGAGGAATCGGCCCACACCGGGTTCTCATTCATGACAATGTGGCCACCGTGTGGAATGGAAATGACCGGACTGCACTGTTTCAACTCCCACACAAAGCTCGACTGGCCCGCATTGATCGTGAGGGTCGGCACTTGATTTCAGCACCGGCCCACGGGCCGGTACAGATCGTTGACTGTAAGACGGGCGCCCCAATATTCGATGGTGGGCCAGAAACATCGGGGGCGCGTTCCATCGCGATTGGCGGTGAAGTCGTGGCCGTTCACCTTGCGAAAAAGGGAATCCGCTGGTGGCACCTGGGTCAAAACCGTGGCTACGAGCTACCGTGGCCCCAATACATGACACTCTCAGGCAGCGGCACATGGCTCGGCGTGATCACCCCCAAAGGGGCAGTAAAAATCTTGGACCCCAAAACGGGTCAGGATGCCATCGCGCCTCCGCAGCCCATGGCAGATGTTCCTGTTCGATTGATGGCGTTTATTAATCGAAGTCCCGAGCTTCTCGTTCTCGATGAAGAAGGCGTGTTGGGGCACTACGATCTCAGCGACTCTGTCCAAGGTGGACGAGAGGCTGTGGGTCGAGATGTTTTATCCATCAATGTTCCGGTCGACCGGATTTGGGGAATTACCGGGGGCGAGTTGGCAGTCTTACGGCTACCAGAAGACGAAAAGTGTACGCTTCTTTGGGTCGATATTCATGCATGTGAAGTCGTTAATGAAATCACAGACCTGCCGTCGGATGCGGAAATCGACGTAGAGAACAACCGCATCATTCTTCCTGCCCGTGCAGGAGCGATGGTCGAATTAAACCGCAAAGGTACTGAACTTCGCGTGCTTCGCAATCTGGCAGATGGCGAATGGATCAGCTTTGCAGCAAACGGTATTCTGAGTGCGAGTACAGGTGCGGGAAGCACACTGTAGAGACCAACCTAAAAGTCGACGCTTTGACCACAACCACAAGGACGTTTCGCCTGCGGGTTGTCGATTTGAAAGCCCGACTCCATGATGGAGTCTACCCAATCGATGGTCGCGTTTTGTAGTTTCTCTACATGATCGGGATGTAGAAAGACCTGAACTCCATCGAAGTCAAACACGTTGTCATCCTTCGCGGGTTCTTCTTCTAGTTCCAGGACATATTTGTAACCAGAACATCCACCACCAGAGAGTCCGAACCGAAGTCCGTACCCAGGCATGTCGAACTCTGTCTGTAAGCGTTTGATGTTCGCAACAGCATTGTCGGTCAGGTTTACAAGTGACATGGAAACTCCTTATCTACAAAATAACTGAAGGCATTGCCGGGTATCAACCCCAAACAATGCCTTCTTGTTTCAATTCGAACAATCAGTCGCTCGAGGTGGGGTCTCCGGCATCGGTACCCGTGTCGTCAACTTCACCGGTCGTTCCGGTATCGTCGCCGTCGTCATCTGTGGTTCCGGTATCGTCGCCGTCGTCACCTGTGGTTCCGGTATCGTCGCCATCGTCACCTGTGGTTCCTGTGTCGTCACCGGTTGAACCCGTGTCGTCACCAGTCGTTCCTGTGTCGTCGCCATCGGCGTCTGCATCTGTTTCGCCAGTATCATCGGCTACAACTTCGCAGTCTTCGTCCACTTGGCCGTCGCAGTTGTTGTCGACTTCATCGTCACAAACTTCAGCCGCGTCTGGATTGTTGTCTGCAGACTCGTCGTCACAATCCCACATGCCTTCAGTGGCCGCCATCGCACCCTCTGGGGCGCCGTCACAGTCACCTTCGACGGAGTCGAAAGGATTGGCATAACCGTCGCCATCTGCATCTTGATACCAAGTGCAATCAGCTTCAGCTTCGTTGAGATCTATCGATACGGTTGCTTTGTCCCCGCAGCCCACTGTAATGAGGGCGAACAGCATAATTTTTCGCATGGGGATTCCTCCATCTGGATACGGACTGCACCATAACCCTACTAAGGGTACTTACACCACTGCTAAGGTGGGTTCAGGGTCAGCTTTGTGAATGGTGACGCCCGCCGCGACCGATAATCGATGCAATTCGATCTAAAATTCCGTTCACAAAAGCACGCGATTCTTTGTCTCCGAACCGCTTGGCAAGCTCTACGGCTTCATTGATAGAAACGCTAACAGGGACGTCAGACATCAAAAGCATTTCTCCTGCCGCCAGTCGTAAAATGTTCCGATCTACTGTCGGCATTCGAACCAGTCGCCAATTCTTTGACGCACCATCGATGAGCTTATCAATTTCTTCTTTGTTTTCATCAACCGCGCCCACGAGTCGTTCGGCAAACTCGATCTCATCCGCTTCAGCGGGCTTTTCATCTTGCTCGCCGTCTAGCAGACCCGCCCACAAGCCACCCAATGCATCCTTACCCACACCTTCCGACACATCGGCTTGGTACAAGGCTTTGAGTGCAAACTCTCTGGCTTTTCTTCGGGCCATTAGCGCAATGCCTTCATNAGGTTGACCATCTCAAGCGCCGTCAGACCGGCTTCTATGCCTTTATTTCCGGGGGCAGGTTTCGTGAACGGNTCCGCTGGAGTCGGCTCCTTTTGCTCTGTGGCGGAACGAACCATTGCNTGATCAACATCATCTGTGGTCAACAATCCGAATGCCACCGGGACACCGGCATCTCTCGCTACCGCTTCCAAGCCGACGGTGGCAGCACTTGCCACAAATTCNAAATGGGGGGTGCCCCCACGAATCACGCATCCCAGAGCAATGACGGCATCGTAGTCNCCACTGTNGGCAAGCGTATTTGCCACCACGGGCAACTCAAANGCTCCTGGAACCCACATCACAGTGACATTGTTNTCCATGTCTACCCCATGTTCAGAAAGGGCATGNAGGGCCCCTGAAAGGAGGTTTCCTGTGATGAATTCATTGAATCGGGCAACCACGATACCGTACCGGCCACCGTGGTCCTGAAGNTCATGTGCAATCTGTTTNGGCATGGTGTTTACGCCTCGACATCGGGCAACAAGTGGCCCAGTTGAAGGCGACGAGCCCGAAGAAAAGTCTCATTTTCAGCGTTCACGGGTACATGCAGGGGTACCCGTTCCACCACATCCAACCCGTAGCCCTCAAGACCCACGATCTTTCGAGGGTTGTTTGTCACCAACTTCATGCGGTTCACACCAAGGTCCAAAAGGATCTGCGCCCCAACGCCCAAGTGGCGAAGCCCTCTGCCTTGAGAGGTCACTGTGGGTTCTTCAGGAAGTTCTTTGGCGGGTTGTAGACTGTTCTTGATGCGGCCGATCAAGGAATCGGTGTCTTCACCACCGATGTGCATATACAGAAAGACGCCTCGATCCGCTTCCGCGATCATTCCCAANGCGCCTTCTAACTGCAGTCGAGTGTCACAACTCATGGCACCGAACACATCCCCGGCGGGGTTGTAGGACTGAACCCGCGTGATCACCGGCTCTCCATCGTCAATGTCGCCTCGATACAGNGCCAGGTGGATTCCGGAACCCGTCAGTTCTCGGTAAACCCGTGACTTGAACACACCAAAACCGGGAATGGTCACAGGCGCATCCAGTTCAGACTGAACCAAAGTCTCGTGACGCAAACGCCAGCGGATGATGTCTGCAACGGCGACGATACGAATGTTGTGTTCTGCACCAAACCGTTCCAGGTCCGGGAGACGCGCCATCGTGCCATCTTCATTCATAATTTCACAGATGACACCTGATGGAGGCAGTCCTGCCATTCGTGCAAGATCGACCGACCCTTCGGTCTGTCCAGTCCGAACNAGTGTTCCGCCATTNCGNGCGCGCANCGGAAAGATGTGTCCTGGTACAACAATATCGCCTGCATTCTTTGTGGGATCGATAGCGACTTGAATCGTATGCGCCCGATCTGCNGCTGAAATACCGGTGGTTACCCCTTCACGGGCTTCNATCGAAACCGTAAAAGCGGTCTCNTANGGAGACTGGTTTTGTGCAGCCATCATCGGTAGCCCAAGTTGTCCGACNCGCTCTTCNGTGAGTGTCAGACAAATCAGTCCACGGCCATGTGTGGCCATAAAATTGATGGCTTCTGGCGTTACGGCCGCCGCGGCCATGGTCAGATCCCCTTCGTTTTCCCGGTCTTCGTCATCTACCAAGATGACCATACGGCCGGCACGAATGTCCTCAATGGCCATTTCAACGCGCTTATTTGGATCCGGCTCCATCACGACAAAGCTCATGAATCTCCCCCTGGTTCGTTCACATCCGAGTCATCAGACTCTAAACGTGCGCCGCTCATACCACCTATGGCGCTGTTGTCCACCGCCAACATTCTTTCCATGTACCTGGCTATCAGATCCACTTCTAAGTTCACTGCTCCCCCAACCTCATGTTCAGCCAACGTGGTGTGGGTGACCGTGAAGGGAATGATGTTGACACGAAATCGGGTGTCATTCACCTCATTCACCGTAAGACTGACGCCATCGACGGTGATCGAACCCTTTTTGGCGATGTAGCGAGCCAGGTCTTTGGGCGCATCGATCCAGACGACCACACTTTCNCGNTCTTCTGTGGTTTCCAGCACATGTCCCACGCCGTCCACATGTCCACTCACGATGTGTCCATCNAGNCGAGCGTTCACNTGCAAAGCCCGCTCCANNTGNANCCGAGAACCCACATCCAAAGTNCCGAATGTCGTACAGTCNAGNGTTTCTTTCCCTGCTGCAACTGTGAACTTATCGGGGGCGTGCAATGACTCCACTGTAAGGCAGACTCCNTTGCANGCNATCGAGTCNCCAAGGGCCAAACAGTCGTCCCCTTCGATGGGNAATTNGGTCTGTATTTCCAGGGTACATCCGTTCCCTCTGGAGGTTCGGGCAGTAATGGTACCCAGGTCCGCTACGATTCCGCTGAACATGGCGCATGCTCCAATATCAAGTGGAGATCTTTCCCCACAGCTTCGCTACAAACGACTTCAAATGACGGAGCTTCAGCCAAGCTGTACGGGCTTCCACCGACCCAGCCNGGTCCNCCTGCCAGAATTTTTCCAGCCANAAAAAGATCGATCCTATCTACACATCCAAGGTCCATNAGNCTTCGAATGACTTTTCCGCCGCCTTCTACAAGAACGCTATGNACNCCACGTGTTTCTAAGTCCGCGAGAACAGCGCTTAGGTCAAGCCAGCCTTGNNCATTGCGNGGAACGGGGACCACTTCTGCACTCAAGTCACTTCTAAGCGGGACATCGTCTGCACAGTAGATNATCGGTCTGCGGCCAGCCTCTAATACTTTGGCATCCGCAGCACAGCTCAGTTCAGTATCCAAGATCACAGGCAAGGCATCTCGGCCTTCATCTACCCTTGTGGTCAANCTGGGATCATCGGCCTGCAGTGTGCCAGCGCCAATCATGATGGCATCGTGTTCATCTCGCATGCGGTGACCGACCGCCCGAGCGGATTCACCGGTAATCCATTGGCTGTGGCCATCGTGATCTGCAATGCGTCCATCCAAGGTGATGGCAGCTTTGACCGTGACCCACGGTCGGCCNCGTTCTCTGGCAGACAAATACGCATGGTTCAATTCGCGGCANGCATCCAAACCAACACCNACATCGACTTCGANACCGGCTGCACGCAGCTGTTCGATTCCCTTGCCTTGCATTCGCTCATCGGGGTCGACCAAACCGACCACCACTTTCTTTAATCCTGCAGCGATGATGGCATCTGTACATGGTGGTGTACGGCCGTGGTGCCGGCAAGGTTCCAGGTTTACGTACATGGTGGCACCTTCTGCCGAACCTTCAAGNTTTTGAAGCGCATCCACTTCAGCGTGCGCCATGCCGGGCGCCCGATGCCAACCTTCTGCCAGCACAACACCATCTCTCACGATGACGGCGCCGACCATCGGGTTGGGTGCTGTTCTCCCCCGGCCTCGACTGGCCAGAGCAAGACAGCGTTGCATCAGCGCCAAATCGTTCATTCAGACTCTTTGTCCCGATGAATCCATGGCTGCAATAGCTGCAAGAACTCATCCGCTGATTGGACCTCTTGATACACGCTGGCAAATCTCAGATAGCCCACCAAATCGAGCTTCTTGAGTTCCGCCAAAACCAAATCACCCACTTCAGCAGCGGGCAGTTCACTTCGGCCCATGGCCACGACAGTCCGCTCAATATCGGCCGCAGCCTGGTCCAAGCTTTCTGCGCTGACTGGGCGTTTCCGGCATGCAATCTGTAGTCCTGATCGCACTTTATCTTGAGAAAACGGTTCCCGTTGACCGCTCTTTTTAATGAGAAGTGGCAACCGTCTTTCGATTCTTTCAAAAGTGGTGAACCGATGCCCACAGCCAACACAGCTCCGGCGGCGACGGATTCCGTCTCCACTTGTCCGGGTTTCGAGTACTTCGAACTTGCTGAGGTCACACTGAGGGCAAATCACAAAATCACCTCACCCGAGTTTTGGGTAGATGGGGAATCGACGACACAGCCCTTGAACTTCAAGCTTCATTTGAGCGCGCAGGGCTTCATCGTTGGGGCTGGTCAGGACATCTGCGATCCAGTCGGCGACCTGAACACTCTCTGGGACGCCCATCAAACGAGTGGTCATCGCGGGTGTTCCGATCCGAACGCCACTTGTAACCATGGGGCTTCGTTGTTCACCGGGAACGGTGTTTTTGTTCACGGTAATGCCCGCCTCACCCAGAATGAGTTCCGCTTGCTTGCCTGTGAGGTCTGCATCTGCAGCGTCGCTGCTGGCGAGGTCCAGCAACATCAAGTGGTTGTCGGTACCACCGGAAACCAGTGAAAAGCCACGACTCATGAGTCGGTCCGCCATCGCTGCAGCATTGTCGATGACTTGCTGGCAATAGCCCTTGAACTCTGGCTGAAGCGCTTCGCCGAATGCCACCGCTTTCGCGGCGATACAATGCATAAGTGGCCCGCCTTGGTTTCCAGGAAAAACGGCAGAGTTGATGCCTTTCATGTATTCACGTTGGGCCATGACCAGTCCGCCGCGGGGGCCACGAAGGGTTTTGTGGGTTGTGGTGGTCACGTAATGACAATGGGGGAACGGACTTGGGTGCAGTCCTGTGGCAACCAGCCCAGCAATGTGAGCGATGTCTGCCAACAACAAAGCGCCCACTTCGTCTGCGATGGACCGAAACGCCTCAAAGTCAATGATTCTTGGGTATGCGCTGGCACCGGTAATGATCAGCTTGGGACGATGTTCCAGGGCGCGCTCACGAACCACATTCATATCGATGATTCCTTGATCATCCACTTGATAATGAACGCCGTTGTACAGGCTTCCTGAACTGTTCACGGGGGAACCGTGGGTCAGGTGTCCACCGTGAGACAAATCGAGTCCCAAAATGGTGTCGCCGGCGTTGAGTGCAGCCAAAAACACAGCCTGATTTGCTTGGGCGCCTGCGTGCGGCTGAACGTTTACGCCGATGTCGCAACCTTCGACCGTGAAGAGTTCACGGGCGCGTCTACGGGCAATATTCTCTACTTCATCCACATGTTCGCAACCGCCGTAGTATCGCCGGTTGGGTAGCCCTTCAGCGTACTTGTTGGTCAGTGGAGACCCCAAGGCTTCAAGGATGGCATTGGACACATAGTTTTCGGACGCAATCAGTTCCAAATCATCTTTCTGCCGATGAATTTCGGATTGAATGGTGGCAAAAACGGCGGGATCAGCCTGCTGTAGCGTGGCTTCCATGTTGAGACTCCAAAGAGTGGAAGAGGATCAGTTTTCAATGTCCATCATTTTGTCGATGCGATTCTGGTGGCGTCCGCCCTCATAATCTGCATCAAGCCATGCGGAGACAATCTCTTGTGCAAGGCCTGCGCCGACGACCCGTTCACCGATACACAGGATGTTCGCATCATTGTGAAGTCGAGTCGCACGGGCCGAGAAAGCGTCCGATACGACTGCAGCGCGAATACCATTGACTTTGTTGGCAGACATGGACATGCCGATGCCTGTGCCGCAGATAAGCAGACCCCAATCGGCATCCCCATTCACCACGGCCTGAGAAACAGCCACTGCGTAATCGGGGTAGTCACAGCGTTCTTTTACGGGTGTACCGAGATCGACGACTTCATGCCCAAGCCCGTTCAGCCATGTGATGAGGTCTTGTTTGAGGGTAAAACCAGCGTGGTCGGAACCAGCAGCAATGCGCATGGGAACTCCTAGTCAGTGAAGCGTTGAAAGACGAGAGCAGCATTGGTGCCACCAAACCCAAAGGCATTGGACAGCGCCGCATCGATCTGTGCCTGCCGGGCCTGACCGGGAACATAGTCGAGGTCACAGCCCTCACCTGGGTTCTCCAAAGTCGATGTTGGCAGTACAGTGTTCTTGTAAATGGACATGGCCGTTAGGACAGCTTCCAATCCCCCAGCCGCACCGAGCAGATGGCCGGTCATTGACTTTGTGGACGACACCATGAGTTTGTCTGCATGGTCACCGAACACCGTCCGGATGCCGATGGATTCATTGAGGTCGTTTGCGTGTGTCGATGTTCCATGTGCGTTCACATAGGTCACATCTTCTGGACTAAGCTGTGCGGATGCGAGCGCTTGGTTCATGCATCGCACTGCACCTGCATGCCCTGGAGAGGGTTGCGTGATGTGATGTGCATCATTGGTGATGCCGTATCCAGAAAGTTCGCAGTAGATTCGGGCGCCACGGGCTTGTGCATGTTCCAAAGATTCAAGCACAACGATTCCAGCGCCCTCACCCATCACAAAGCCATTCCGTTCAGCATCAAAGGGTCGACTGGCACGCTCGGGATCGTCATTGCGTTTGGACAGGGCTTTCATGACCATGAACCCACCGATGCCCATGGGCAAGATGCTGGCTTCCGCACCCCCGGCGATGATCAGGTCGGCATCGCCTGCACGTATGGTTCGGAGCGCTTCTCCAATGCTGTGATTTCCGGTGGCACAGGCTGTACTCACGCACAGTGAAGGGCCGCGGGCTCCGACCGCCATCGCGATTTGTCCAGCCGCCAGATTGGTCAGAACTTTGGGGATAAAGAAAGGACTCAGCCCTTTCCATCCGCTCTCTTCGATATCGCTGGCACCTTTGACCAGTTCAGCCAAACCACCGATACCGGAGCCAACGAACACGCCTGCTCTATCTCCGAGTCCATCTTCTCCAGGCTCCAGACCTGCGTCAGCAATGGCTTCATTGGCGGATACCAACGCGAATTGCATGAACCGGTCCATTCGTTTGAACGAACGGCGACCCAGAATTTCCTGACCATCCCAATCGTTGACTTGGCCGGCGATCCGCACGGGCCATTCCGAGGCATCAAAAGCTGTGATCGTACCGATGCCCGAGCGTCCCGCGGTAACGGAGCGCCACGTTTCTTCAACAGTATGGCCACATGGATTGATTGAACCCAATCCGGTGACGACGACCCTTTTCACGGGTCTCTCCTCAATAGTCCGCTGAAGACTATTACCTGTGGTCGTTGATGTAGTCGATCGCGTGTTGAACGGTCGAGATCTTCTCGGCATCCTCATCTGGGATTTCGATATCGAACTCTTTTTCGATCAGCATGACAAGCTCTACGATGTCCAAGCTATCGGCACCCAAGTCATCAATGAATGATGCTCCGGAAACAATCTCGTCTGGACTTACACCCAAGCTTTGAGAGATGAGGTCCTTGACCTTCGTGACCACTCCTGCGGACTGCGCAGAAGCATTTCCATCGGCTGAGCCGCTTTGGTTGGCATTGTCATCAAATTGGTTGGTCATGGAACACTCCTCAACGCGGGCAAAAAGATCATGGGTCTGCGAATGGTCGCGACCGTCGGATGCTCCATATCTTGCTGCTGTCTGTCTGCAAAGACTCTAACTAGGGTCTTCTTGCTCTGTTTGAGCAAGAGCGGTCGAAACAGCAGTTCCGATATGGGAAGTAAGCTGTTCGGATACGGCTGTATGTGCGGTACTGATCGCTGCATACACAGCCCGTGAGTCCGAACGACCATGGCCGACAACGACGGTTCCGTTCACACCGACCAAATATGCACCACCAATCGCATTTGCGCTGGTTCGTTTGCGATATCGCTTAAATGCACCTGTAAGAAGCCAGGCACCGAATTTTGCGCTGGGTCGACGGCGAATTTCTTCTTTGAGCAATTTCCCTGCGATTTCGATGGTGGCTTCGACGCTTTTCAGCATGACATTGCCAACAAAACCATCGCAAACAAGCACTTCGCATCCGCCGTGCAGGGCGTGGGTGGGTTCAATGGGGCCAATAAAATTGATTGGCATGCGTTCGAGCAGTGGAAGCGTGGCTCGGACTTGTTCGTTGCCTTTCCCTTCTTCTTCTCCATTCGACAGCAGGCCCACTCGGGGGTTTTCGAGGCCCAGGACATGATGTGCGAACACCTGCCCCATGACGCCGAACTGTCCCAGATGAGAGGATTTGCAGTCGACATTGGCACCCAGATCCAGAATCACCACTTGGCCGCCGTCGGTTCTGGGAACGGTGGTGACCACGGCGGGCCGTTCTACGCCATCAATCCGTCCCAGTTCCATCAAACTGGCGGCCATCACTGCACCGGTATTGCCGCAACTGACCACACTGCTGGCCCGTTCTTCAGCCACTTCTCGCAGGGCGACACGAATGCTCGCATCTTTCTTTGTGCGAACAGCGGATGCAGGAGATTCGTCCATCCCGACGGATTCGGACGCATGAACAATCGGCAAGTCCATTCCAGACGGAATCAATGGGCGGAGCTTGGCTTCATCGCCAACCAGCACAACAGGAATTCCATCCCTGACAGCGCGACACGCCCCGACCACCAAAGCGGAGGGGGCGTAGTCTCCACCCATCGCATCGAGTGCGACCGGTTTAGAATGCATTTGTGGTTTTATTCGGCGTCCGCGATGACTTGCACGCCACGGTATGTACCGCATGCATCACAAACGTGATGATACAGCTTCAACTCACCGCAGCTCGGGCAATCGTGGACAGCAGCCTTGAACTTGAGGGCATCGTGTGAACGACGCATGCCCTTACGGCTCTTGGACGTACGCTTTTTGGGAACGGCCATTGTGTCACCTGAAAAAAGAGAAGTGCCGGGGTAGTCCCGGTCCAAAGACCCACACGTCTATTCCGGTAGCTTCAGTCCTGCAAAGGGATTTGCACGAGTTGGACCACCTTCGAGGGCTTCAGCGGGCAATTCACAAGGTCCATCACCCTCAATTCGTTGAACATTATTGTCTTCACATCGAACGCGATCGGGACCATTCAATGCCAGCGCTTCGGTCAATACGAGTTCCAAATCGATGGCTTGGCCGTCGTGCCAACCCACATCCAGCTCGTCTGGGACCAGGTCATGGTCGGCTTCGGCATAGGTGTCACCGGGTGGTTTATACAGTTGGTCGAACTCGCCTTTGATGGTCAGAATCACGGAAGCGCCGCAACGGTCACACGCGCAACGAATGGTCATATCGATTTCACCACAAGCGGTGATTTGGTCTGCAAGTGGGCGAAGTGTGAATTGAATGGAAGCGGTTTCTGCGCCTTCATCTTCGTGTGGGTCTGCTGTGGGTTCTCCGGGGGTTCCGCGAACAGATTGCGCAGCTTTTGTGACCCAGTCGTCTTCAGCAGACGCGGTGATTTTTAGGCCAGCAGACGTGATTTGGTCGAGTGGGATTCTCATGCATTCATCCAAAAATGGGTGCGGGTGCCAATTCCACGTGGGAACACACACGGTTGCAGGATGCAATGGCTTCCAGGTGGGCGCGCCCCAAGGCCAGGGTGTCGCTGAGTTCGTCGCCCAACTGACCGATGGGTGCATGGAATGGGCAGCTATACACATTGCCTGCAGCGGCGACAACAAGGCGTTGTCCACCCACTGGGCATTTTCTTTTCTTTCGGCGGCGTGTGGCGTGTTTCTTGTCCAGTCCGGGTTTTCCGTCTGGATGGGCCACCATGGCGTGAATTTCTTCGATACTGGTGCCGGTATTCCGACAAAACACTCCAGCGGAATCGATGGTTTTATCCAACAGTTCTGGGTCGGCAGGAAGGTCATTGGCCAGCAGTGGGGCGAGGATTCGCACCCCATCGACTCCTGCTTGTCGGGCCCATCCAACGATGGCGGCGATTTCCAAAACCACAGGGCCTGTCCATGGGATGGCGACTTCGATGTCGATGGATGAGTTTCGGTTGTCGCGAGCGGCAAGTACAGACGCGACGGCACCGGTGGCTTCGGCGGCGGTATTTCCCACGGTTTGGGCCTGGATGCCATCGGATACGCCACCGACGAGTATGCGAATGGCACCAAGCCCCACGTCTATCAGCAGTTCAGCTTGGGCGTCATCGATGCCAGTGCCATCGGTCACAAGCGATGTGGGGCATTCCATCCGGTGAGCAAAGCGGATTAATGGTGCGACGCGTTCGTCATTGGCGTTGTGTTGAGCAAGAATGGTGACGGGCAGTGGCCCGTATTGTTCTACCGCTTGGGTGATCACTTGATTCCATTCATGGATGGTCAAAGTGTCTCCGGCGCCCAATATGCCTGGCAGGTCTGTGTCATCTAGTCGTAAAACCAGGCGTGCCGGCGCGACCAACTCAGGGTCGGTGTTGGCGGTTCGGGCCCATGCTCGTCGCAAAATGCCACGGGCTCGGGTCAGCTGGTGTTCCAGTTCAAGCATGGACGCGCTACGATACCTCAGCAAAACAGTCGTATTCTTCTAACCCCTCAGAACTTATTCGCCGCTATCCATGATCCGACTCTTACCGATTCTTGTACTCACCGCCTGCTTTGGGGACGCCCGAAAGGACGCCACGATTGCGTATGCGACCCAGATGCAGGAGTTGATGTTGGAGAACGACGATATTGGTCGAGAGTTCTTAGATACGGCGCTTCGAATCAAAAAAGATGAGTTGATGCCCCAGGATGTGGCCGACCGACTGGACAAGCGGATTGTTCCGAGGGCGAAGAAATTGGCCGACAAAGTTAGTTTGGTGAACCCAGAAACGCCGTCTTTACAGAGTGTTCATGTGGGGATTGTGCGGGCGTGGACCAACCGTGCAGACGCATACGAGCGGATGCATGCCGCTTGGGTAGCGAGTGATTTGGCGGAGTACAGCCGGGCGTTGGACGACAACAAAACTGTCCGCAAAGCCGAGGACCGGTATTTGGAGTCGACCAACAAATTGCTGGCTCCATATGAAATGAAGTTGGACATTACACCCTAAGGTAGGGGGTATTTTGGTCGACGCTGGCACCCATGGATGGGCATTGTTAAACGCCCTGCGCTCATGGGGCATGGTGTAATTGGCAACACGTCGGTTTCTGGTTCCGAAGAGTCTAGGTTCGAGACCTAGTGCCCCATCCACTTTGAAAACTTAATTTGGCTCCCATCGTCTAGTGGCCAAGGATGCCGCCCTCTCACGGCGGAGACACGGGTTCGACTCCCGTTGGGAGTACCATCTGCCCCTCGAATCGTACGGTTTGAGGGGATTTTTCTTTGTGGCGACCTACCGCTTAGGCATGCGGTTTGTGCATGTATCCGGGCCATATCGCCCGTTTTCGTTAGCCCTGCATTGCCCCCCGCCGACCCCATGACGTAGACTCCATGCAGAGGTGGCAATGATAACTTCGAGATACTTCGCTGCTGTATTTTCGGCCGCGCTCCCCGGCCTAATCTTCTCACAGCAAGTATACGCCAAGAAATTCGCAAAGCACGACGTTTACGCGAACCTTCAGAGCGTTGTGAAGACAGCGTGTTCAGACATCGACACACTCTATTCGACGGTTGAGCAGCCACAGCCGAACGAGCCCGAGTGGATTGCTGAGGCTCTTGCCTTGGAGGATGGTAAATATGCCGAGTCCTCCCTCAGGGGCGAGATCGAGGTGCTGGGCCTACGTGAAGTATGCGCTGAGTTGACAGACTCGATGCAGGGATATGCAACCAACTTCAACATAGGCAAGTCAGAAACTTGGGCGATTCCTTCCATGATCGCGCTTGCCCCCCTGTGGGAATACGATGTCGCTCGGATGAAGCACACGCGGGAACCGACCCTGAAGAGCGTCAAGCGCCTCTCCAAGCTCAAACGTAAGGGGGTAGAACCGCTAACCGACCAAGTGAATGAACACGCTGTTTTGACGGCCCGACATGCCGCCAAAACGAGAGTGCAAAGAAATCTCGAGGCACATATCAAAAAAGCGGTGAAACAGCTTCCTGAAATTCCACGAAAACTACGTTTCGACGGAAGTATTGATGAGCTGGGATACGGTGATGTCGCACTCGGCCGCGGAGCGGAACACACCNTTCGGTACTACATCCTGAAGGATTATTTTGGACACCCGTGTGATGGCCGGGCAGCCCACGACTGGAAGGGTCTCTACACACCGTACACCGTACTCCCCAAAAAGGGGACGATGGGCAAGCGTTCGGATCGGCATAAAGACTGGTCTGAACTCGTGCAGACATTGACAGCGGCACTGCAGCACGCATCCCAAACAGAATCGCGGGATGATGTCATGGGTCCGGAAGTAGCCCCAACCCGCATGATGAACACCCTGTGGCCCGGGTCGGTACTTCAATGGCAACGCAAGGTAGAGAGCGGGTACTGCGATGGAGCCGTTATTTCGGGTGAATACACGAAACAGTACAACTATTGGATCGAAATGCTCACAGCAGAGCAAACAAGACTCGCCAAGCAGAAAGAAGCGGAAGAACAGGCCGAAGCGAAGAAAAAGTTTGTAGCCTTTACGAAAGAGGGCATGAAATGCAAAGCCCCGAGAGTACTCGATCCCAAAGGTCAATTGCGGGTGGTACTGAAAGAGGAGAGTTCCCGCGACCCAGACAACACTCAAACTGAACTCGAAAAAGTGGGTCGTAGCCTTATGGCAATGGCTGAGGAGATGGACCGGCAGACGCTGCCCGCGCGCGATTCCAATTACTTGTCGGATCTCAACGCAATTGAGGATGCCTGCACGTTGATCGACGACACCTGGAAACAAACAGCTGCTGAGCTTGCAACAACCGAATCACTCAAAGTATGGCTCGCCGATTTTCTTGAGAAATACGCAGCAATTCTGACTCTTGTGGAAAAAGCATTGCCCGAGGCAACACGCAATGACACGGCTTGTAGAAGTGCGGCAGTCGGCGCGGTGCCCACCAAAAAGAGCGTACTGAGCTTCAAGGAGTGTATGTCGAATGCGGACCTGTCCAGTACAGCGCGTAAATACCACGCCACGGATGCAGACCTATACAACAATTTCATGCAGGACAGGGCCGTGGCCTGTACCAAAAAGAGCCGGATCGTACAGCACGCTATTCGATTCAAAACCGCATGCCCCTATGGCGAAGACACAGACCCGAAGGTGTGGCTGCCTGTTGATGTGAGGCGCGATATCGAATCTTCAATCCAAGATCTTAATGAATGCTATGAGTGGAGCGATGAATGGGAAGGCCGGGCGTGCTTCTCAGAAGTTGCCAGCAAGTTGTGACCCCCAAGTTTGTGCAGCCATCTGGGCAACCATAGCCGCAGCTATCCGCAATTTGTATGCACAACGCCACTCTCCACACCNGCTAAAACGCTGACGGAAAGCCTGCCCAATTCTTGGCGATACTCCCGTTGCGAGTACCATCTGCCCCTCGAATCGTAAGGTTTGAGGGGCTTTCGTTTGCGGCCCCCATGACGTAGACTCTCCCTCTCGGAGGTCCCATGCGTCTGGCAATGATTTCGTTGTTGATGATTCCTTTGTTTGTTGGTTGTGGTGGCGACAAGCTGGATTGCGGTGAGGGCACGCACGAAGAGGATGGTTCTTGCGTGCCAGATGAAGAAAGCGACGCCGATGCGGACGCAGACGCCGATGCTGACTCAGATGCGGACGCAGACGCCGATGCTGACTCAGATGCGGACGCTGATGCAGACGCCGATGCGGACGCTGATGCAGACGCAGACTCAGATGCAGACACCGATGCAGACGCAGATGCAGACTCAGACTCAGATGCAGACTCAGATGCAGACTCAGACTCAGATGCAGACACCGATGCAGACTCAGACTCAGATGCAGACACCGATGCAGACTCAGACTCAGATGCAGACACCGATGCAGACTCAGACTCAGACTCAGACGCAGACGGCTGCCCACTCGGCTGGATATCGATGCCCGATGGAGACAAATGCGTTCAAGTGAACACCGAAGAGCTGTCCTGGCTCGAAGCCCAGGCAAACTGCGAAACACTGGGCGGAAACCTGGTGAGCATTGCAAGCGGAGACGAAAACACCTTCCTGTACGAACAAATGGTGGCCGCTTCGCCAGAATTCAACAGCATGTGGGCCGGATACACCGATGTGGAAGAAGAAGGCATCTGGGTGTGGACCGATGGCAGAACACGCACCTACACCAACTGGTGGACAGACGAGCCCAATAATGGTGACGGCATTGAGCATTGTATGCTGATGCGTGGACCGGCTCGAACGGCAGGCGGTCATGGCAAATGGAACGACCACGCATGCGACGGGACCGATGATCGGGTGGGTGTCAGCATGTGTCAGATGGTGGTGACCGACATCGATCCTGGCGACGACGCAGACGCAGACGCCGATGCGGACACAGACGCAGACGCAGACGCCGATGCGGACACAGACACAGACACAGATACCGGCTGGTCGTCGAGCCTTTCCGGCACGGTTTCGTACTCGGACACCGACGGCTGCCTCTATACTTTTTCGGTCACTGGCTCTGCATACACAGGCGTGTGCGAGGGCTGTACATTTGCGTTTGAAATAGACACAACTCTTCTGAGCGGGGACTCCACTGAGTGCCACGATTCAAGCGCGACTTTGCCAATATTCTATTCAACCGAACTACCATCCTCCTACGCCGAGGGTGGGGCTTTCTGNTACACAGCCCATGCGCGGTATGACTTTGTACTTAAGCACTACAATGAGTTCTCTGTTTATGAATGGGCTTATGGCCCTACAGGTGGTGAACCCGGCNACACCGGCGGTGCTGGATACTACAAAGTGTATTCCACCCTGAATGATGTGTTGTACGTTGAGTACAAATATGCTGGTGTGGATGTGGAAGCCCACTACGTGCCTTTTTACCACGGCTACGGGGGCTACTACTCGGTATCCTACCTCCCGTGGGTTGAAGACAGGGCAAAGCTGCTGTCAGCTGAGTCGGGTGAGGGACCCGCCACGCATACGTGGGACTCCCCGAACTTGAGCTGGTCGCAAGATCCGACATATTACTCTTCTTCGTTCAGTATAGAAGGTGAAGCGACCATCTCGGGTTCGGGCTTTTGACAGATCCTGGAGCGCCTTTTGTAGTGTCTTTTTGTAGATGCACAGCGCCGACCACGCCCAACAACAAGACGCCAAGCCCAGCGCCGTCAGTCCATCCACGATGAGTTGGATGCGGGGGTCATCGAGAGTGTGCGGATGCTGCGGGGGTTGGTGGCCGATACCGATGCCCCACCNGNNGCCCGTGTTCGCGCTGCAACGGCNCTNATGGNCCGNGCCGGGCTGACCCCTGCTTATGCTGTGGAAGTGCGACACAAAGCCGAGCACGCCCAGCAACAAGCCACCGAGCATGCGTTCAAAGACCCACAAGACATGGCCCGCGAAATCCTGGCCGTCCTGCCCCAGGTGGTGGCGGCACTTCCGCCAGATGAGGTCGAGGCGGTATTGAGC
>PALY01000078.1 GCA_002707085.1 Deltaproteobacteria bacterium | reverse complement strand
GCAGAGAACGGCCAAGTCATTTTAGAAGGCCAACAAGAAAGTGGAGACACTGTCACCATTCAATACCAACTCGACGCGCTGACTGCGAAGCTGTACGTCGACGGTGCGACCGGTTTTGATTTCGTGCCAAATGCTGGCGCAACACACCACGGGCACATGGTTCAAGAAGGGCACCAAGACACCCCCTTTTCTATTGGAAGCTTGGCTCCAATCATCGACCATGGGGGCTGGATAACATTCGACGAAACAGACTCCATCGCGTTGGGTTCATTGGAGGACACAGTAGCGACATTGTGGCCAGACCACACCCAAGCGAACGGTACATCCGACGGAGATCACATCGAAATCACGCGCTTAGAAGAGCCACTATTCGAAACTCCTGTTGTTGATGGCGCCTTTTCAGTCTCAGTCCCTCAGGGTGCAACACTACGAGCCAAAAAACTCGGTCATGAAAGTGGAGANCCTCAGGATCCTGACACGGATCTAAGCATGCCTGTAGGATCTGGCGGGTTCATCATCATTCAAGTGATGGATGAATCGGGTGAACCAATTCCTGCCACTTTGAACTGGAACGGTCAGCCCTACGCAATCGGAATCACACCAACAACCCTACCTGTTGGACCCACTTCAGGCAGTGGCTTTGTGGATGCCGGTCCTGAATACACAAACTTCTTTATCGAAGAGCAAACGATATCAGGCGACCAGGAACTCACGGTCACCCTGGAAACAGTCGTAGAGCCAGCAGCACTTCTTGCCCTTGATGTGCCTGCTTTCCCGGATCGCAGNGAGCGACGCACAATCAATGAAGTCCTGTTTGAACAGGCGGCCCAAGGAATCGACTATGTGGTCCTGACTGCGGGAGACGAAGTTGCCCAAGCCAGTGGGATCGAGGAACTTCCAGCACCCATCCATCTCCAAGCCGGTTCACGGGCGATGAGTGATTCAGGCACCCCATTTGCTTGGCCATGGTCACTNCGGACAAGAGCGCCCGCCCATGGTGCCGCCCCCTGGGAAGCACTCAACGCGATTGACTTGCTTTCGTTCATGTCCAAAGGTGGCAGGAGATATTCCGCTGTAGACTCACAGTGGGTCTTCGCTGCTGGTCCCGCGACCAATTGGGGCCCTCATCCCGATGTGTTCATGTTGCGAACCTTCGCAGACATCGAGACATATACAGACCTGCTTGATCAGTGGGTTTCTGTTTCTGCTGCAGGCCCGCTCACCTGGGCTGAAGTAGACACACGCAACCGCACGGATATCGTACGCGCACTGCTTGCAGGAAAGACCACGGCAACTACAGGACCTCGAATTCTTCTCACTGTCGACGGATATGGCCTTGGAAGNAATCTTAGTTCACAGATGANTGACCCAACGGGGACACACGAAGTCATGGTCAGGATTCAAGGTCAAAATGACTGGAGCCAAGCCATACTCCTCGGACCAAACGGAGCCACACTTTCAAGCTGGACACCCAAGTCTGAGTCACACGTGGTGTCTATTGCCAACCAAGCATGGGTGCTGGCAGCTGTATGGAACCACACGGACTGGGCTGTCACGAGTCCGATTTGGCTACAACGCCCTTAAGCTTCTTCCTCATCGGGAATGTCGGTCGGCACCTGCTGTAAGACCGCTTCCATCATCGCCTCAACCACTGGCTCCATCTCGCCTTCCATGATCCGGTCCAGCTTGTAGAGTGTGAGTCCAACCCGATGATCAGTAAGGCGGTTTTGCGGATAATTATAGGTTCGGATTCTCTCCGACCGATCACCAGATCCCACCTGTGCGCGTCGTTGTTCCGCCTGCTCAGCTGCAGCTTCTGCTTGTTGCTGCTCTAAAATACGAGCAGACAACACCTTCATTGCCTTCGCCTTATTCTTGTGCTGCGATTTTTCGTCCTGGCACTGCACGACNACGCCCGTGGGCACGTGAGTGATGCGAACTGCAGAGTCCGTGGTATTGACCGACTGGCCTCCAGGCCCACTGGCCCGGTACACATCGATCCGCAGATCTTTTTCTTCGATATTGAGTTCAACAGAATCAGCAACAGGCATAATGGCGACCGTCGCCGCGGATGTGTGTACGCGTCCTTGAGTCTCGGTCAATGGAACACGCTGCACACGGTGTACCCCGCTTTCATGCCGAAGGTATTTGTACGCATCTTGTCCAGACACTTGAAAAATAACTTCCTTGAAGCCCTGAACCGCTTTGCCACCAGCACCACCAACCGTCACTTCCGAGGATGACAAAATTTCTGTCTTCCATCGATGAGAGTCACAGTAGCGCATGTACATTCGCAACAGATCACCAGCGAACAAGCCGGCTTCATCCCCACCCGTACCGGCGCGAATTTCGACAATAATGTCGCGCCCTTCATAGGGATCTGGAGGAATCAGCGCAATTCGCAACTGTGTCTCCAGTTCCGAAACCAGCTCGACGAGTTCATCATGCTCTTCCTGTGCCATCTCACGAAATTCCGGATCGCTCATCAGCTCTTTGGTGTCTTTCAATTCACCACGAGCNCGGACCAACGATTCCCATATTTCCACAATGGGGGACAACCGCGCCCGTTCCTGCGAGATCTCTTTCAACTTTCGTTGATTAGAAAGGACCGCCTGATCCATCATTGACTGATCAATTTCGGCAATACGGATAGCGGCTTCTTTTGGGTGCATGGACATGTTGCGACCTTATCGCACACAGCAAGGCCGCGCCNCATGTATCCGAACTATAGGGCGACCGAGAGCAGTCGTCAGGTAGCCAAAAGCAGCAACTATGCGCTTGGGGCACCGTATTTGCGCTTGAATCGCTCTACGCGTCCAGCGGTATCAACAATCTTCTGCTTACCGGTGAAGAAAGGATGGCATGTGTTGCAGATTTCGATCTTGATCACAGGCATTGCAGCGCGAGTCTCAAAAGTATTGCCGCAAACACAGCTAACTTTGCACTCAACGTACTCAGGGTGGATTTCGGCCTTCATGATGCTCTCCAGATGCGCAGCAACAATAACAGTCGCTCAATTCGCTCTTAACTCGTCTATGAGATCCCTATCTCAAACACGAAACGTCGCCCTTATTTGCCGGTTCAGCGCCACTTGTCAAGTGATACATCGTGATGAATCGTCAATCTATTTGTTTGATCGCCTGTGAAAGGTCCTCTTTTGCATCTCCCTTTAGGGTCCCTCGGCGAGCCTTCACGGCTTCGAGTTCTTCGGTTGAAAGGAAGTTTTCGCGCGCGCTCGTGCTGCTTTCCCACAACGCAATCGCCGGATGCATATCCATTTGAGCCAAGGCTGCATCCATGTGGATGACTCCATTGGCTGCCCCTAGAATGTCTTCAGCCAACACTTCATCAAATTCAGAACCCGACAACAACGTCCCAAACATCGTGAGACTGCCACCTTCTTCAATACAACGAGCAGCACCAAAGATTTTTCGAACACATTGAAGTGCAGCAATGTCCACAACTGAACTCATCAGTTTTCCACCCACCGGTGTGCTGGCATGAGATGCACGAGCCAACCGAGAGAGCGAATCCACAAACAAGACAACATCTCGCCCTTGTTCGGCCAGTCTTTTGGCACGCTCAAGGGCCATATCCGCGACCTGAACATGACGTGCAGCAGGCTCATCGAAGGTGGAGAACAATACCTCTGCGTCCACCGAACGCTGCACCTCTGTTACCTCTTCCGGACGCTCATCGAGCAGCAGTAAAAACACGACTGCTTTGGGGTGGTTGAAGCGAATACCGCTCACCAGGTCCTGATAAAAATTGAGCCTGCGTACACGCTGTGGCGCCACTACGGCGACCCGCTGACCAAAACCAATCGGCAAATATTGGTCTACCAATGTTGCGCTGACATTATCCGAGCCGTGAACAAACTGAATTGGTGTAGTCGGACGAATCGGGGTCAGAGACTCAAAGATGGGCTTTGCCCTTGTCCCTTCGGGTGCAGCATCGTTGATGGTTTCAATCTTGATGAGCGCAAAGTACCGTTCCCCTTCTTTCGGAGCGCGAACACGACCACCTACCTGATCACCGGTTCGAAGATTGAATCTTCGAATCTGTGACGGTGACACATAAATATCGTCCGGCCCAGGAAGGTAATTGCACTCTTGAGAGCGTAAAAACCCAAATCCATCCGGAAGAATCTCTAATATTCCTTCCCCATTTGCAGCCCGCTCGGAAGTACCTCGCTGCCGGACGATCTCAAAGATCAGTTCCTGCTTCTTAANGTTGGCGGCATTATCAATACCGATGTCATGCGCCGCCTCGACCAAATGACTGATCGGCTGGGCGCGCAAGTTGGTGATGTCTACAGACATAGATTGATATGACATTTCTAGATTGGGAGGAAGGAGGTAGGACCCGAGGCGAACGCCTGGGAGGTGCCCCATCCTAACGACATCGAAACAAGCTGTCTCGGGTCCTGTGGGAATCACTCGATCTATTCGGATCTATGGGAAATCATTTTCCCATTTGCATAAACCATTCACAATTCCATATCTATTTGTAATTGCTTAATTATATCCAAATGCACACATCCAGACACGTCAACACAATCAACCTATTGATAACTCTGTGGGAAATATTGATCTCATCGAAGTTATCCACAATCGACACACGGGAAGCCTGCGCAAAGTTGGCACGGCTTGTGCAATAGACTCACGCAGCTTCGGGAATCCGGGGCTGGTACCGAAAACTCGGAACCGGGAAAGTCGCTTCGGCGATGGAACCATTCGATCTTTGACGTCACAAACCCCAAGAGGGTCGGCGATTCCACAACAAACAGATGAGCCTCATCCAGTCACTTCGGTGATTTGGGCGAAAATCATTGGTTTGGGCGAAACACAGCCCATTCGGTCTTGATCGAGTGGCACATGGATTCAACTTCGGTTGGAGCAAATGTGATGTGAATGGCCTTGGTCTTTAGTAGAACGTGACAGACACGGTAAGCGAACTTCGGTGAGCGAGCGGCGTCGGTTGGTTCTGCACATCATCAAGCACTTCGGTGCAAGACGTTTGGAAGACACGTGAAATCAACGCCACCTTGGCAGCGGTCATACCTCTGAAGTGCAAGCGGACACCCCGCAGGATTCCAACGGAATCGGTGTGGTGAACGGAAAAAGCACAAGAGAGGTTGGTTCAGATTGATTCACAGTTGGAAAACTTCGGTTGGAAAACTGACCGTTCCTGACGCTTCGGCGGAAAGAGCGGTACGACCCAGAGGCTTCGGCAACTGGGAAGTGGGGCAAGGATAGACTTCGGTCTATTGAGAGGTCGTTTCGGCGACTGAAGCCTGGAGCATGTTCGTTTCGGCGAACAGGTTCGGGAACAATCTACAAGAGCAACGCAGCTGAGGGGAGCGCCTTGAAGGGGAACGAAGCCCAAGAGAGCATCGGGTCGACGCAAGTGGAAACACGAGCGATAGACAACGGACTCGACGGTAGAGCAAGGCCTTGAGGTCGCGCCAATACGAACTGGAAACTGACGTAGAGGTAACGACGGGAGGGCAACGGCTGTGGTGACACAGTGCGGCTACCGGCGAGGGGAAAGCTTTGAAGGGTGTGAAGAGCGAGCCTGGGAAAGGCGAGAGGGACTGATTGTCGCACTGAGCGGCAAAAGGGACCAAACGTCCAAAACAGCTCGAACCTCATGGCTGGTAGCAGGGTGCAATAGACCTGCAAAGCAGTTGCGGAGTAAACCGTCGAAGTCGCGAAAAACGGCAAGGACGGAAGGTGTTCTACGTTTGGCAACGTGGGGCCGAAGGGAGTCCAATCTTTAGGGAGAGGAAGACCGGGACAGGACGCATACAGTTGATGTCAGTGGAGAGGCGATCTTTGGAAAACCACAAGAGAGGAGTTTGGAAACGCAGGAAGCAGGGACCAGGACGCCGTAAGGCGGCAATGGAAACGCTGACTGAGTGGAAGAACCGCGCGCACCGAGCAGAGTCTTTGTAGACGACGTGAAGGAAGGAGGGTCAAGCCTCGAATTTTAACAGTTCGATGGTACAGCCAGACCCGGGAAAGCCTCGAAGATCAAACGCACAGCGTTGAAGATCACGGGGGCATGCAGTGAATGCCAAAGGAACTGCACCTGGGACTGTTGGTGGCGATCTGAACAATCATTTCGATGATTGGAAAGTACAGCCAGTGCCCCTGAAATCCCCGCCAACGTTAAGAAAGGCCGCTGTACCCTCCGGGGTTGATGGCAAACTCGGCGTGAAAGCGAAAACCTTTGAAGTGGAACCCAATGGATTCTCGACAGCTACCTTCACCCCGCTGACCGCAAGGTCGGCGGGGTGACGTGTTTTCTTCTCTGTGGGGATGAAGAAACACAATGTGAGAAGCGCCACTGAAGCACTTCTCCAACTCAAACGCCGACCATATGGTCGGCGTTTTCATTTATATCGAACCCCAAATGGTCAGTTGATAAAGTACCGTGGAGGCACCCATGCAAAGGTACTCTCTCCACTCACCTTGGTACTCACAACCCCCTTGGCACCCTCTACAATATTGTCTTGGGTAAGGATCGTGGCATCCTCCAAAATCAGTGACTGGGCGATACCCGGAATGTTCTTCTGACCAAGACCCACTGTTGGCATGCCTGGAAATTTCTCCACCACAGCACCCTGTATCGATCGTACAAACCCAGCAAACGAGCGGTCTTCAGCAGCAACCACCAGACGGCCCGTTTTTTCACAGCTGGCAAAAACAGTCTCAAGGTCTGGAGGAACCAATGTTCTTAGGTCAATAACTTCGGCTTCCACCCCGTCAGCGGCGAGCGCCTCCGCAGCATCTAAACTTGTATGAACGGCACGGCCCCACGAAACGATGGTGACATCCGCACCTTCTCTCCGTATGGCCGCCTTTCCAAATGGTACACGAACATCAGACGGTATGTCTGGAATGTCCCCACGCATCAGTCCCTTGCGGAGCTTGGCGATATCGTCCTTGTCGGTTGGCTCCCCAGGGAAAGCAGGACCCAATGACTGGCGATACATCCATTTGGGTTCAAGGACCACCACTGGACCCCCGTATTCTGCAGCTGTTTTCAACAACCCAAAAGCATCAAAACTCGTTGATGGCATCACGATGACAAGGCCCGGTATCGGCGTAAAGTACCCATCAAGACTCATCGAATGGTACACCGCACCACCACCAAAGGGATCAACGGGCGTACGCAAAATGGTCCGGAAGTTGTCATTGCCGTTGGTGCACCAATACAGGTTCCCCATGTGTACGAGCCAGTGCAATGCATTCAACGCATAGTCACCAAACTGAATCTCCGGCAAAACAACCAAGTCCTTATGGAGTCCAGCACCACAGGCTGTACCCAAAATGAGTGGCTCGTTTAGTGGTGCATCAATGATGCGGTCTTCATGAGCAGCCTTGAGACCCGCTGTTGCCTGCATGACTCCGCCCAAACGGCCCACATCCTGTCCCCAAATCACGCCGTTGGACTCTTCGATCAATTGTGCCAATGCAGATCGAATCGCTCCCGCGTATGTGATGTTCGTGGTCCCCTCTCCCGGAGACTCGGTCACATCAGGAAATGGGGCCATCACATTTTCGGTCACACTTTCTGGGAGCGGATCTGGCTCAGAACGAACTTGGTCCAAGAAACCCTTGATGGCTTCATCCTCCGCCGCCATGATCGACCCAAGCTCATGATGAGCAAAAAAGTCTCTCCCGGATCCTTCCGTCCGCGACATGACATCACCCGAAGATAGAACCCCGCGCCGGACCAACTCTTCACCAAAAGTAAGAAGAGGATCGTTTTGCCCCAGATCAAAGGTCACATCAGCAGCGGAGCTGTGCCCATTAAAGCGAGGCAATGAATGTACGTGCATCACCACTGGTGCCTGAGCATCACGGATGTATTTGAAGGCTTCGTACATCGTGGTGTACACGTCCCAGAAATCCCGGCCATCACAGGTAAAATGCTGCATGCCAAAGGCATCAGCGTACGACTTGAAGTCCTTGATTCCCCGGCCTTCATCCGGATTTGTAGAAATTGCGATCCCATTGTCTGTGACCATAATCATGGTCGGAAGCTTCCAGACACTGCATGCGTTCATCGCATCATGCATGTCGCCTTCGGCCGTAGTCCCATCACCCACAATTCCAATCGTGATGGCATCAGAGACGCCCTTCACCTTAAAGCCTTGTGCGTATCCAGCCGCCTTTCCAAGCTGCATCCCGACCGGTGACTGTACAGGCAAAATACCCACTTCAGGGATGGTGAGGTGGTACACCATCTGACGTCCACGACTCATTGGATCAGTGTCTTTGGAAAACTGCTGACGCAGAACGTCAAGCGAGAAATTTTCGCGCCCATTGAGCGTACACCACATCGAACACAACGCACCGGATCGATAGTGTGGAACCATCCCAAAATGCTCTATATCATTGACCACTTTGGACAGAGCCAATGCAGTCGCTGTGCCATGAATTTCCTCACCAGGGCCCCAAATTGCGAATTTCACTTCACCCCGGTTCACAAGACGTACGATGTGTTCTTCTAACGCTCGTGAACGACTGCTCACCTGATACGCCAGACGCAATTCTTCTGGGGTCAACTCTGGAACACCTTCCACAACCAGCTTTGGCTTGCTCATATCCCCTCCTGGGAAGTGTCAGGGCATGCCGTATGCACGGGCATGCATACCGAACGCCCAATTACCATTCCCCGTGCTGACACTTAACACGGAAACCCTGATAGGCAGATCCTTAAGTCCACAGGTCTATACGGCGGAACCATCAAACCCAGCCAAAAACAACGGGCGTCTATCCGCCAAAGATTGAAAAAGACGCGGATCTGCGCTCCATCATTTGCATCGCTCATTCACGCTTCAACGTATGCCCAAAACAGTTTTCAATCATTTATCGCTCTCACGCTGTATTCTCTTCTGGGCATACGCGGATACCCAGAACTAAACGCCATGGAGAACTGACCAGTGGACCGATTCTTCAACGCCATCGGTAGCGCCCGCATCATTATCTGGGTGTGGGCGATCAGCGCTTGGGCATGTTCGGCAACCATTCTATCGACCGACAAAGATACTTCCGTCCTTCAAGCCATCATCCACCCCAATTCATGCAATGCAGCAATCGTGGGACTCACCATGGCCGCTTTGCTGAGTCCACTTCTCACCGCAAAATGGATGCGCTGGTATTGGGGAGCCTTGCTGGGCAATCCAATCGGCATTCTCATGATGTTGGTGTTCTTCTTTTTGAACCCAACCGAATGGCACCCTGACCGTATGGATGCATGGAAATCCGTCGCCATCTTCGGGACCACTTACTATTTTATCGTGTACCCAATCTGCAGTACTGCAGGCGCAGTCAGCACATTCTTAATCCGACGCCCGGCGCCCAAGACGACCGGTTAGGACGGGTCCATGCCCAATGGACCGATAGTCTTGTGTATTTTGGATGGCGTTGGCTGGGGCCGACGTGACGAAGGCGATGCCGTGTATTTGGCATCCACACCAAACCTCGACTCCCTGTTCGCGCGATGTCCATGGACACTGCTCGCAGCCCACGGGACCGCCGTCGGGATGCCATCCGACGATGACATGGGAAATTCCGAAGTTGGACACAACGCAATGGGCGCCGGTCGAGTGTTCGACCAAGGGGCAAAACTTGTCGCAAATGCCATTTCATCGGGAAAAGCATGGTCATCACCCACTTGGGAAAAAGCCATTCAAGGCAACACCATGCATCTCATCGGATTGCTCAGCGACGGAAACGTACATTCGCATGTTGATCATCTCCACGCGATGATTGATCGGGCCACCCAAGATGGAGTGAAACGTCTCCGGGTTCACCTGCTCACAGACGGACGAGATGTGGCTGCCCGTTCAGCACTCCAATGGGTAGAACCCCTTGAAGCAAAACTTGCTGAATGCAACGGCGATTTTGCTGTGGGGTCTGGTGGCGGCCGAATGCACATCACCATGGATCGCTATGAAGCGGATTGGCCCATGGTTGAACGTGGTTGGAATGCCCATGTCCAAGCGCAAGGCAGGCGTTTCGCTAGCGCAGCCGAAGCCATTAAAACCATGTATACCGAACACCCATCCATAGATGACCAACACCTGCCAGCCTTTGTGGTCGATGGATACGAAGGAATGAAGGATGGCGATTCTGCCATCCTCTTCAATTTTCGGGGCGACCGAGCCATTGAAATTTGCCAAGCCTTCGACCAAGAAGTGTTCTCTCACTTCCAGCGAGGCTCAAAGCCTGATGTGTTTTTTGCTGGAATGATGCAATACGATGGCGACCTTAAAATTCCCAAACATTATTTGGTAGAACCACCCACAATCAACAATACGGTGGCAGAACACCTCGAAGAGGCACAAAAGCGGACTCTCGCAGTATCCGAAACTCAAAAATTTGGACATGTGACCTACTTCTTCAACGGAAATCGAGGCGAACAACCTCAAGCAGAAGACTGGACTGAAATCCCATCTCTCAATGTGCCTTTCGACAAAGCACCACAGATGTGCGCGGCACCGGTGACAAAGGTGGTATGTGAAGCGATCCGTTCAAAACAGTTCGATCATATTCGAGTGAATTTGGCCAACGGGGACATGGTGGGACACACTGGAAACCTTTCGGCCACCAAAGAAGCGGTCGAATATGTTGATGAATGCCTGGGTCACATGATGAGCGCCGTCGAAGATGTAGGTGGCCGTCTTGTTGTTACCGCTGATCATGGAAATGCAGATCAGATGTACTCAATCGACAAGAAAACCGGAACCTACGCGGTCGATGCACAAGGGAACATGAAACCGCACACCAGCCACTCCCTTCACCCTGTGCCTTTCGTGATTTTTGATCCCACAGGTCAAACGGAATTGGCGGTTCCATCTGGCCCTACAGTTCAGGGTAAAATTGCTCAAATCGGTGGTAGCCTCTTGGTTTTGTGTGGCCTACCCGTGCCTTCCGAGTACCTCCCATCCTTGATTCGCTCATGAGGTTTTCATGCATCCTGTAGATATGCGATCCGATACTGTGACCCGCCCCACACCAGGGATGTGGGACGCCATACGCAATGCTGAACTCGGTGACGATGTGTTGGGCGACGATCCAACAGTCCTGCGCTTACAGGACATGGCGGCCGAACGTCTCGGAAAAGAAGCGGCTTTGTTCACGCCAAGTGGAACCATGGCCAATCAAATCGCCATTCGCCTGCTGACACAACCAGGAGACGAGGTCATCGTGGAAGGTGGGGCACACCCATTCAATTACGAAGGGGGCGCTCCAGCAATGATTTCTGGTGTGCAACTCCGCACACTCGCAGGGAATAAGGGAATCTTGGATCCCAAAGATGTCGCAGGAGCATTCCGCCCGTCGGACCCACACTTCCCTCCGGTAAAACTGATCTGCGCGGAAGACACGGCCAACCGTGGTGGTGGCACACCCTACCCCATCGAAATTCTCGATGAACTGTGCAAGGTTGCTCACAGCCGTGACGCACATGCTCACCTCGATGGGGCGCGGCTTTTCAACGCTCAGGCTGCAACCGGCGTCTCAGCGGCCCGACGTGGAAAACACTTCGACACCATTTCCTTTTGCCTGTCCAAAGGTCTCGGGGCGCCTGTGGGGTCCCTGTTGGTCGGAGACAAAGCGTTGATTCATCGAGGACTCTGGGTACGAAAAGCGCTGGGTGGAGGCATGCGGCAAGCTGGACTGCTCGCCGCCGCCGGAATCTACGCACTGGACCATCACATAGATCGACTTTCAGAAGATCATGCCCGGGCCCAAAAACTGGCAGAAGGTCTCCGAACGGCTGGATATTCAGCACCAACCCCGCTCTCCAACATGCTGTACGTCGATGTAGCAAACGGACCCGAAGCACAAAACAAACTCGAAGAACACGGTGTACGCTGCCTCTCAGTATCTGCCACCGCTCTTCGACTGGTCACACACATCAACGTTGATGATGCAGGGATCGAACACGCGGTCTCCGTATTCGGGCAACTCGCCGACGAACTGCTGCCAAACTAAGCCTGCACGCCTTCTGTCGCGGATACCCCCCGAAGGCGTTCCCACGCGAACCGACATCTATCGCGGAAACGTACGTACTCATCCGGCATCAATAATACTGGGTACAAGGCCAGTGAGGCGGTCGTGAAATTGGGGACATTCATCAACACGAGAATCCCAATATGGAAGCCCAAACCCACCAACAAAAGCCATGGGCGAATCTTTCTTATCAAGAAAAATATGGGGAATCCTGCCTCAAAAATAACCGTCACCCACGACATTGGAACCATGAGCCACTGGATGTCAGAGATCATTACACCCAAGTACATGTCGCCAAAATTGCGATGAACCATGTTGTACATCAATGGGAGTCCTTCCCACCACGTGGGTTCATTCGCAACCTTCTCCCAGCCGGTTTGGCCATACAAACCCATATAGGTGATGGCCACCAGGTACCGACCCAGCGGCATGCCTTCGCTTTTCCCATCGATTGCTCCTGGAGCAAACATGAGGGCAATGCCCTGCCACATCATNAGNCGATCATAGCCTTTGAAATTTAGGCCCTCGGTAAAGCAAATCATCATGTGGACGACCAATGCAACCGTGAGCGCTGGCCGNGTCCACTTTCNAAATGCAACCAGCAAAAGGGACACCATCAGAAGACCATAGGCAACCCATCCCCCCTCTGGAGAGAAATAATAATAATCTGTGACGGGTATATAGGTTCTCCGAAGAACAGCGCCAGCATCCGTGTACCGTTCTGGAAAATACAAGCCGCGTTGCGCCCAAGTAATCAGCATGGCCAATGCCCAGAAAACCCTGGCCAAACCCCAGCCTTCGTGACGTTCAAGCTTGAACAATCGATCCATCACAATCGAATGCCTTTGGGAGATGGTAGCGACTGATCACACCGCAACCCACCGACGGGTTCACTCTTGTACCTCTTCTTGGGCTGTTCAAGCTGCCCAAGCGTTGCCTTCCACCTGTGCTTGATCATCCGAACAACAACAACGTTGTCTTGCCGACACGGAAGCTCCAAAAACTTCTCTAGTACGTTCTGACGCTTGTAGACCGCAGGACGTTCCCAACGATAGCCACTTTCCCAGCGCGCCGGATATCTCTCCGCCATCGGGAAATGGGTCCAATCTGAAAGTTCTCCGCTTTCTGTATCGATGTACCGAACCTGAAATTCGGGTTCAGTATGCCAGGTGGAAAGACCGGTAAACATCTTCCATCTCGCCAACCAAAACACATTCGTGCCAGTCAAGAGACTGGGGCGCCATGTGTGAGCGAAATCTCGATATTGAACGAAGCAGGCCACATGGTAGCCACCAAAAACAAGCAACACCATCAACGCCAAGATTTGCTTGAGTCGGTTCATACCCAAGCCACCTAATCAGCCGCAACCACAAACGCTGTAACCGTGTTCATATGAAAAGGGCGGAAAGCCTCAACCCAAAGATTGAGGCTTTAGCGTGGATTAGTCGCAGTCAGCCAAACCACCATATTCGATTCTTACATTGTCGCCTTCGGATGGAATGCCATCATCAAAAACAACGGTGTTGTCACTCGCATCATAATGCCAGTTGTCCAATCGTTCTGTGCCATTCACATACACATGAATGGTGCTTGGCGCAGGGGTAGCACTCAACTCGAATGCAGCCTGCTGAATCGACGCAGCCGCGAGCATGGCCAAGTTCGTAGGACTCGCCCACTCAGAGCATATAGACAAGAACACACCCTCAGTCGCACTGACCGCTTGGTAGTAACCAGAGCCGGCTTCCGCTGTCGCACAACCACCAGGGTAGTCTCCAGCAATCGCTGAGAACTTCACGTTCGCAGAACTGCCCTTCTTGGCAATTACCTTGTCCACATACCAGTTCCAGGTACTCGTAGACTGTTCTGGTTCATCGGACACCATGATGATGTGAAGCATCGCTTCGGGACGCAAAAAGCCGTAGTTGCACTCTCCGGGATCGGTCATCTCTACCGCTTCAGACGTGACAGTCAGTCCCGCCTCTGTCCACCAACCACCACCGGCACTCACAGCACTTTGAAAGCGNGTCACGTAGTTTGTGGCCTCGGGACGCANAACTCCACCNTGCGAGTTGCAGCCATTATCGTTGTTCGCGACAATGATCTGCCAGTCCGTCGAATAGGTGTTCAATTCAGAAATGAATGTCGAGAAGTTGCTCGCGAGTCGCGCTTGGTCATCATCCATCGAACAACTTTGATCGACGTAGAAAATAATGTCGGATGGAGGATCGGCGGGGACAACCCATTCATCGTCGTACTCGGCCGCAAAGTCGCCGGAACCAAACTGTGTGGCTTCCCGCACACCCAATGGTTCGCTTGAAGTCACAGTCAACGTACCTTCCACTTCATCACGATCTTGTGGCTCAAAGTTGAGGTACACACTGACGGCCTCATCGGGCTCCAGGGTCAACGGTAAATCCAACGCAGACGCCAGAGAAAAAGAAGCTCCATCATGCGTGACTTCATAGATTTCTAATGCATCTGTACCAATGTTTGTCAGTTCAAGTTCATTGTCTTTCTGACACCCAACGTAGGTTGTTCCCATGTCCAAAGGATCAGGACTGATTTGCAGTTCAGAAATGGCGCCCGTTCCCAACAATTCAACAGGCATTTCTGTGTTTCGTGCCGCGTTACTTGTCACAATCGCCTGCGCGGTCTGTTCGTGAGCAGCCATTGGTGTAAATGCAACGTCGATTTCGGTGCTGTCACCAATCGGTAGAACCAGCCCTGTCACATCCGTGAGAATCGTGAAACTCGGTGCTTCCGAATCAATGCGAATGTTCTCAATCTGAAGACTTTCTTCACCAACACTGGAGATCATGAAGGTCTTGATCTCTTCTTCACCTTCCCGGAGAGACCCGAATTCCAAAAAATTGGGGTCCACCTGAATGGCAGGTCCACGAACACCATCGGAACCATCGACTTTACTGAAGTTTTGGTCGCTGCATGCAACAGCGAGAAAAGAAAGAAAAAAGAGCGGACGCATCATTGGGCGACTCCGTAGCAAAACAAACAAATTTCGTACTCAAGCGGATTCATAGCAAGATTCGTACCGGACCCACTCAAACTCGGTATCCAACGAGTAACGTGTATATCGAGACAGCCCAAGTATGAATGCCCGCCAAGCTGAGACTTTTTTGTCGCAGCTTGGCGGGCATTCATGTCCCAATGGGGCGTTCACACCCCATTATTTAGTCCAGCAAATCTGCTACCGCTGAACGTTCACTTTGCAACTCAGCAATCGTTGCATCCAACTTGGCTTGTGCAAAGGCATTGTGTTCGATGCCTTCAACCACAGTGGCAACACCATCTTTCACCGTACATGGGAAAGAAAAGATAAGCCCTGCAGGAACGCCATACTCACCGTTTGAGTTCAACGCCATGGATGTGAACTCACCCTGCGGTGTACCCAACCACCAACTGTGCATATGATCTAATGCCGCAGATGCCGCAGATGCCGCAGATGATGCGCCACGGGCATTAATGATTGCCTTACCGCGAGTCGATACAGTTTGAAGGAATTCCCCCTGGACCCACTGCTCTTCAACGCGATCGGTCACTGGACTACCATTGGCTTCAGCATGGTAGAAGTCTGGGAACATCGTGTTTGAGTGGTTGCCCCAAATCGCCATATTGGTGATCTGTCCCGCTGTAACTCCAAGCTTCTTGGCCAACTGAGCCTTCGCACGATTCTCATCCAGCCGCGTCATCGCATGAAACTGACTGTTTGGAAGATCCGGCGCTGATGCGCAAGCAATCAAAGCATTCGTGTTGCATGGGTTGCCAACAACCAAGACCTTTACGTCCGGTGACTCATGATCATTGAGCGCTTTACCTTGGCCTGTGAAGATGGGGCCGTTGACCCGAATCAAATCGGCGCGGTCCATGTCTTTGCTTCTGGGTCGTGAACCCACCAAAAAGGCGGCGTGTACACCACGGAAGGCCACATTCGGATCGTCCGATGTTTCAATGCCGTGAATCAGCGGAAACGCAGCATCCTGAAGTTCCATCACGACACCGTTCAGTGCGCCCATCGCTGGGGGAATCTCAAGAAGCTGAAGAATCAGCGGCTGATCATCACCAAAGCAACTGCCCGACGCGAGCCGAAACAAGAGTGCATAGCCAATATTACCAGCGGCGCCGGTGACGGCGACGCGAATCGGTTCCTTCATTACTACTCCCTATTTGTAGCCGAATTCGGCTTCATGGAAATCACCTGTGTCAATCCACTTTTGTATGACACGATCAAGTACATCTGCAGTGACAGCATCACAACCCCACTTCTTGGCGTTGCCTTCGACACTCTCCATCACTTGTCCCAGCACAAAGGGTGGAATGTTCTCGACCCGCTTCCAAGCATCGGGCGCCCAATCCATCTTCTTGCCTTCACGCTCCATATACGACTCACTCACCTCACCCCACATGTCATACTTCATGTCCATGATTTCAGGTGTGATGACGGTACCCAGGTCTTTCTTTACAGCCGTCCATTCCACACGCCAGCGAGTCATCTCACGGCAGAAGTCCGGAATATCAAGAAGACGGGCTTCGGCTTCAGGAGTCCACTCAAACGTATGTTCCGATGTGGCCTGAGCGAGCGGGTGCCCGTAGCCGAGCTGCTTGCCCAATCGCTGCATGAACGACTCCGAAATGGCTTGCATGTTCTTGCCTCGAGCCCGCTCTTCAGCGACACCCCGAACCAGTTGCTCGACCCGTTCGGCCATAAACTTGCCTGCTTCCTCCATGCGGTCTTTGGCTTCGTCTACCTTGACTTCGGCGCCTTCCGTCCACTCGGGGTCGGCTTGAACATCCGCTTCATTGCCCTCAAAAAGGACATGCGCTGGGCACTCAGCTGGGGGAACAGCGCCCGCTTTGGGAACCGTTTGGTGTGTTGCACTTTCCATTCCAGAGGCTGGACACTCAGGCGGTGGTGTTTGGTTTTTCCCATGTTCCACATTCGCATGCGCAGCATCGTCTGGCATACCCGACATCGGACACTTCGCTTCTTGTGTAGGCTGCTCAGCCAAAGAAGCAGTCGCAACCTTTGCTCCGCTCATTTCAGATGCTGGACACTCTGGTGGAGGGGTCTGTCCCTTCTCGACACTCGCATGCACCGGGTCTGCAGGCATTCCTGACATCGGGCATTTCTTCTCATCCGCCGAAGGGGTCAGCTCCTGAGGCGCCTCCGCCACAACTACTGGTTCTGAAGCTACTTGGGCGGCTTCAGCCTGTTCTTCATCCGCCGCTTTCTGTGCTGCCTTGTACCCTGGTAAGTCACTGATCTGGTCTTTGATTTCAGCGGCATCTGAGGTTCCCGAGGAGTAACTACCCAACATCTCGGCCATCATCTTGCGGCCTTCTGCAATCCCGGTTTCACACAACTCCAACCCAATAAACTCCGACTGGGTCGAGGTCGCGTATTGCTCGACACGATCACGCGTCATGTCCCGCATGAAGCCTTGAGGAACACGACAAATGCGTTTCCACGCTGCATCCGTCCACTGCCAGTCAGATCCCTTTCTTTCTGAAGCGATTTCATCATCGGGCTGTTCTTCTTTTTGAATCAGCACCCGCAGAACTTCACCCTTATCCGTAAGGTAGCTGGTCTCAGCCATGTCCTGCTGAATCACATCAAGAGCAAACGTCTGGGTGATTAATTCGATGCCCCGAACGCGTGCAGTCTTCTCGATCCGAGCCTTTGACCGACGCCTATCATAGCCTTTTGGCACCCGGGCGATCGCTTGTTTGGCCTCCATCGTCCAGGTGAGTTTCAATCCATCAAAGGACTCTTCTTCGACCAAGTCTCCCATTTCCAATTCGCCCGCTTTCTCGATGGATTCGCGGTCAATCATTTGGAATTCATCGCCTTCCGTACTGCAAACAGGACACTTCTTCGGTTGATAATCCTTGGCTGCATAGCCACACTCGGGACACAAAAAGGTCTTACCAAAGGTGTAATCATCAACCTGTTTGGCCATCTCTTCCGCGACATACCCCATAGACTGCGCTGCACCAGGAGGAAGTAGGTCTCCCATTGCCTCATTGATGACAGCGGCAGTGATCACCGAATAGCCACGTTCAATGGCCCATCGAATCACAGCAGTCGTAGCTACGCCCTTCACAAAGCCTGGCACTCGAGCCATCTTGGTCAATGCCGCTGGAGTCCACTGCACACTTTCGGCCGCTTGAACATCCACGGGTGGCGTAAATTTCTGGCTGGTCAACAGCACGTTGCAGGGCGACGTCCGAAGAAGGTTCTCAGCAGTTGCACCAATGTCCATGTCTTCTTCGGAGTGAACCCCGATGCGACCAAAAACAACCAAAGCTGGATTTGTTTTTCGGATGTACTGCAGGATCTTCTCGTAGGCCTTTCCATCAAGTAGAACCGCTCGAACCTGCACACCGTCTTCTTCCGCCACCTTTCGAGCGACATCCAAATGAGCTTGGTAAATCTTGGCCAAACCGGTATCAATGATTTCTTCGTGCAGCTTCTCTTGGTCGGCAAACTTGAATACCTTGGAGGCCTTCTCAGAAAGCACACCGACGATTCCATTAAACAATGTGTAGTGCAAATATGGGTCGTATACGCCCACAGCTTCAATACGGCGATTGAACTTTTTCGCAATCTGAATGGCAACCCTTAAGCCATGATAGCTGCGTGGAGAGCCGTCGATACACACCAGTATCGCTCCCTCTTCACCAAGGTATGCTCCATCTCCAACCTTCAGCGTTGATGGATCTTTGATGACCAATGTGTCTGTTTGGCTGCGGCGAACAAACCGTTCAGCAACAGAGCCAACTGGCGTAACTCCGCCACCCGAACCCCAAGCACCAACGACCAATAAGTCTTCTTCAGAGTCACCCATATAGGAAAGGAGCTGCTCATGGGGAACGCCCTCTAAGCGTTCTGAACCAAAGCTAACCCCGAGGTCATCCGCATCATCAGCCAACCAGCCCGTGCGAACCTTTCCACCATTTTTTCCTGAATCGGCAGTCGACGCAGCAGTCTCTACTCCCTTGGGAAGCATGGCCCGCAGTCGGGCGACACGTGCATCTACACGAGAATCTTCTTTGACATGAACTGCGGTGAGTCGAGAACCCAAACCTTCGGCAAGTTCCAAACCAAAAGACGCAGCGCCTTTCGACTGATCCGAACCATCAACAGCAACATGAATATTTGTATACATCAGAACCCTCCCCGTCAGAGCGCACAACAGTACACCCTTGGCGAAGTCTCTAACGGATCAGGCCACGTTTTGCCCAAGGATCCGACGATCCCTATTCAACAACCTCGTCAGCAGAGCCATCTCCCGCTTCTTCCGACTCAACTGAAGGAGGAATAAACTCGCCTTGTGACCCCAGCGATGCCCTAAGTTCAGCCGCCGCAGGCGTGTCTTTCATGTCGAGCAGAGATTCCACATAGTAGGCCACAGCCCAGAGATCGTCATCTTCTAAAGTGCCCTTCCATCGCGCCATTGCAGTTCCGTTTACCCCAGCACCAATCACTCGATACAGGTTCTTCTTGGCTTCTGGGCCCGATTTAACTGTACGCATGGGGTTCCACGTGTAATCGGGAGGTAGATTCGTCTGCTCTACTCCATTCACCGAGTACTCTGTGACCTGACGAGCAGCATAATATCCGTCATCTCGGAACTCAGGCTTTTTGTTCTCAGCGACAAAGGCCGAGTGGATGTATTCCTTGGTGGCAAAGGCTGGGTGGCAGGACTGGCAATTCGCGACAGCATGGTACACATGCTTGCCTCGCTTAATCCCCTCTTCAGCTTTGTCAGTCCACGGATCTTCTGAGAATACAAGCGGTGTACCAACCTCATTTTCTGGATCACGCCAGCCCTCATCTTCCGGAGAAAACATTTTGATGTAGTGAATGATGTCGTACATCGCATCGTCTTGGATATCCCAAGGCAACATTGCGGTTCCGTGAAGACCGCCACGAATCAAGTCGTACAGCATCTTGTCTGACGGTAGATCACCACCCACCATCCGAACAAACTTGTACTTTGCAAGCCGGAGATCGCGCGGAGCTGTACGGAGGCCTGGTGAAGAAGGACCGCGTCCATCTCCCTCCAAACCATGACAAGCGTAGCACTGCCGGACATACATCTGACGACCGTTAGACAACGATGCGGCAGGAATCGTTTTTCCACCGAGTTGTTGATCCGTCAGGGCTTCTTCAAAAGCCACAGGGTCTTTGCAGCCCGATGCAAAAAGGATGGCGGAGATGAGGAATGGAGCGAAACGTCCGATCATAGAGACCTCTGACTTCAAAACACGTAAGCTAAAAAGAAGATGATGAGCCATACTGCGCCGACAAAATGCCAGAAGTACGCAGACAACTCAGCCCTGGAATTCCGAATGACGGCTGATGTGGATTGGGGTGCAACCACATACATCCAACCAAGGATCCCAAGTCCGACCACCACATGCAGGGCATGGAAGGCCGTGAGAAAATAGAACATGGAGCCGTAAGGGCCAACAGCCAATGTGAGGCCAGCGCTCCACAAATCGACCCAAATCGATGCTTGTAGAGCGATAAACAAAGCACCCATGACGATGGATCCCATTGCAAACCGACGAAATGCATCGATATCATTTTGCTTGAGTCGTTTTCGTGC
>PALY01000077.1 GCA_002707085.1 Deltaproteobacteria bacterium | reverse complement strand
GGTATCGATTGTTGCTTCCGACAGAAACCACTCTGTGAGATTTGGGTTTGAGTCGGAGCGGTTGGTTTTGACTGCCCAAAATGTGGACTTGGGCAATGCTCGTGAAGAAGTGGGCGCTTCGTATGAAGGCGATGATTTCGATAGATACGTCGACGAATCTGCCATCTCTGCTCGCAGTATCGCGGAGTCTTACTCTATCGACGACGATTGGGCCGGAACGGGACAGGTCGTCATCAATGATCAGTTGTACTTCCAAGAGCAGGGTTCTGGTGTTGTGGTGAGGTACGACTTGATTCTGGGGGACGAAGTGGTTCGACGGACCATTCCAGGTGCGGGCTTTGACCATGATTATGACTATTGGTGGGGTGGTTTTACCAGTATGGATTTCTCCTCTGATGGGGAGTCTCTGTTTCTGATTCACTCGACGGCCAGTGCCGGAGGCCGCTTTGTTGTATCTGAACTCGACCCGTTGACCCTGTCCGTGATCGACTCTTGGACCGCCCCTTCGGGAATCAAGGCAGACCATTCCAATGCGTTTATGGCGTGCGGAGTGCTGTACGCTGTTGATTCATTCTACGCAGACACAACGATCAACTATGCGTGGGAAGTGGGAAGCAGTCTTGAATGGGATCCCAGCATTGGTTGGGACGTGTTCTCTTACCTGACAGCTGCGAACTACAACCCCGTCTATGGTGAAGTTTTCGCCTACGATGGTGGCAACTTGATCACCTTTTCTCCCTCTTGGTGATCGCTGTGTAAATGAGCTGTCACCGATAGCGGTGAGAGTTTGAGCGCGGGTTCAGCAGTACATGCAGCACCCCACCATGGGAGGTTTGCGAATACATTGTATTGGTCATCAAATAATGGACACTGTACGGAGAGGTTTTCTCCGTTTGGAAGCACTAATTCAAGGGATATGCAGTGTAGCCCCAGACGGTTGGCACCAGAGTTTTCTCTCCACCATCGGTTGATTCTTGAATCACCGTGATTGGCGTCACCTATGCATGGGTGGTGAAGGTCTCGAACATGCCTCCGCACTTGATGCCATCTTCCGGTTTGAGGGTGCACACGCAGAAGGGAGCATCGTGGTTCATGGCTGCGGCCCAAGAGTTCGACCCTACTGCTGGCTTCTTTCAAGAACCCGTTGTCATCCTTCATCGGAGTCTCGACCTGCACGGGTTCATCGTGTTTGAAAAAACCACGAACGAATGCCACATATGTCTTCTTACCGGCGGTCAGGCTGGCCTGTAAAGGACCCGCCCACTCGCGTTGTTTTGCAAACAGCAAGCATCCGGAAGCTTGGTGATCAAGTCTGTGTATGGGGTATACGTGGTCCCCAACTTGGTCCCGAACCCGCTGAAGACAGGCGTCGGCTCTGGGGTGGTACATATTTCGATGGACGAGCAGTCGTGGCGGTTTCGCCACCACTATCCAGTGCTGGTTTTCTGCGAGTACATGAAGAGGCAGGTTTGTTGACACCTTGCATTTCTAACCACGTTAGAGGGCCATCATGCAACCTGATTTACGACAAGTCGCCACGATTCTTCAAGAATTACAGGACAGCATTTGTGATGCACTTGAAACAGAAGATGGTGAAGCTCAGTTTGTTGAAGATAGGGTTGAATCTGAAAACGGTGGAATTAGCGCTCCTCGAGTGATGAGTGGGGGAACTCACATTGAACGTTCAGGGGTGAACTTTACCTTTTCATTGGGTGATGAGCTGCCAAAGGCTGCAACTGCACGGCGTCCGGAATTGGCAGGCTGCGGTTTTCAGGCTGCGTCCTTGTCGCTCATTGTGCATCCTCGGAACCCGTATGTGCCGACGACTCATGCCAACTTTCGCTGTTTTGTGGCGATGCGAGAAGGAAAGCCTGCTGTTTGGTGGATGGGGGGAGGATACGATTTGACTCCCTATTATGGTTTTGATGAAGACGCGGTTCATTGGCACCGTACAGCCAGGCAGGTTTGTGACGGCTTCTCTAAGGAACTGTATCCGTCTATGAAAGACCAGTGTGACGATTACTTTTACTTGGAACACCGGAAGGAGCCACGTGGAATCGGTGGCGTGTTTTTTGATGACTTCCGCTTGAAAGATTGGTCGACCTCAGTGGACTTCTTACAGCAGTTGGGTCAAAGTTTCTTGGCTGCATACATGCCCATAGTACAGCGGCGAAAAAACATATCCTTTGGACAGCGTGAACGTGATTTTCAGTTGTATCGACGTGGTCGGTATGTCGAGTTTAATCTGTTGTATGATCGAGGTACGAAGTATGGAATTCAGTCGGGACGCCGAATAGAGTCCGTCATGTGTTCCATGCCTCCGTTGGTCGCCTGGTCGTATGAGCCAGACCTCCCTGCTGGAGAGGCAGAGAGAACTCTATACGAACGGTTCTTGGTCCCACGAGATTGGGCTGGCATGGAGATTTGATGAACCTCCTTTTGATGCGCCATGCCAAGTCATCTTGGGATTGTGGAGATCTGAGCGATCATGATCGGCCACTTAATCATCGTGGTCGAAATGCAGCGCCCAAGATGGCAGAAGTGTTGCTTGAAAATGAATTGATTCCAGACTTAATTTTGGTGTCTTCAAGTCGTCGTACTCAAGAGACAGTAGAATTGATGTTGCCAATTCTGGGTGCCGTTGAGGTGCGAGTCATGCCCGATCTGTACCATGCTGGCCCCATGAAAATATGGGGTTTTGTCGAGGAATATGCTCGAAAAGACTCAGGGGTTCTGATGGTGGTGGCTCACAACCCAGGGTTGGAAACTGTGGTGTCCAATATCGTAGGAGGAATCGTGCCATTTCCAACGGGAGCGATAGCGCACATTGAGCGAGGGCCGTTCAACCGATCGGATGTCGTTGCCATGTGGNGACCACGAGAACTNCCNGCTGAATAACTGCGTGGCTGATTCTGCTATGAACCGTTCTTCTTCACAGTGTTTTACGTAGAATCTGATTTACCAGTGTCGGTTCCGCGCGTCCTTCAGATGCTCGAATGACCTGACCCACAAAGAACCCGAAAAGCTTATTGTTTCCTGCTCTAAATTGTTCTGTCTGCTGTGGGTTGTTGGCGATGACATCGTCCACCATGGCTTGGATTGCTGCAGGATCAGAGATTTGTGCAAGGCCGAGCGTTTCTACCAATTCCTTGGGATTGCCGCCTGATTCTGTCATGACGGCAAAGACCTTCTTTGCTCCTTTGCTAGAAATTACGTTTTCATCGATGAGTCGAGTCAAATCGGACACGTCCTCACCCGTAAAACGCAAAGCGTCATAGCCCACGTCTTTGGCTACACTTTGGACTGCGTTTGCGACCCAATTGGCAATGCTTTGCGGACTGCCTCCAGCTTTCAACGCGGCTTCAAAGAAATCGGAGACACCGCGATTACTGGTCAACGTTGTCGCATCCTTTTCGGATAGGCCACATTCTTCAACGTACCGCGAAAGTCGGGAAGCCAGAACTGGATCGGACGCATGAAGTGCCGCTTGAAGTTCTCCCTTTCCTTTTCGTTTTCGCGCCCGTCTGTCAGAATCGCTCGTTGTCGCCTGACTCTTGGGTTGTGGCGATTTCTTAGGTGTGGCGCTTGTTTTGGGTTCGCTCTTTTTGGCCCAAGAGTCTTTCAGACCCACGGTGCGGTTAAACGTTAGTTTAGATGTTGAATTATCTACTACGAAATAGCCATTTCGTTCAAACTGCCAGGCGCTTTCGGGTGGCGAATCTTTAAGGCTTGGTTCTACGATCGCTTCGATGCGCTTGAGTGAATCTGGGTTTAGGTGATCGAGGAAATTATCTCCGCCGGCATCGGGTTCTTCGACGCCAAACAAACGGTCATACAGATTGACGTCAACCCGTAGACCTTCCGTGGCACTTACCCAATGAATGGTACCTTTGACCTTCCTGCCGTCGGGTGCATTCCCGCTTCTGGATGATTTGTCATAAGTTACGTGTAACGCTGTTATTTGCCCATTATCGTCTTTTTCTACAGACGTGCATTTCACCAAGAAACCGTATCGGAGACGAACTTCTTTTCCTGGCGATAGGCGGTAAAACCCTTTGGGTGGGTTTTCTTCAAAGTCGGAACGCTCAATATACAGCTCACGAGTGAATGGGACTTTGCGGGTCCCTTCCTTTGGAATGTCGTGTGGCCAATATGATGCGTCGAGCCAATCCGTCTCATCGGGGTCAAAGTTGTCCACGATGACCTTGAGCGGATCGAGAATGGCCATGACTCGAGGTGCTTGAGTGTTGAGTGTGTCTCGGATGGTGGATTCCAAGTTTGCGACGTCGACCACACTGTTGGCTTTCGCTACACCAATCCTGTCAATAAAGGCACGGATTGCTTGTGCTGGTATGCCCAATCTTCTCATTCCACACAGGGTGGGCATACGAGGATCATCCCATCCGCTTACATGTCCATTTTCCACCAAGAGCCGAAGCTTTCTTTTGCTCATGATGGTGTACGTAAGATTCAAGCGTGCAAATTCGTACTGCCGGGGCTTGGTCGTGACCGCTGTATTGTCGATCACCCAGTCGTACAGTTCACGATTGTCTTGGAATTCAAGGCTGCACAAGGAATGAGTGATTCCTTCCAAGGCGTCTTCCAAAGGATGTGCGTAGTCATACATTGGGTAGATGCACCACTTGTCACCGGTTCGGTGGTGGGTTTGCTTTCGGATCCGGTACAGCGGCGGATCACGCATCTTCATATTTGCACTGGTCATGTCTGCACGCGCCCGAAGAACACAGTGACCATCGTCAAACTCACCCGCTTTCATTTTTCGAAAAAGGTCCAAGTTTTCAGCTGTAGAGCGCAGACGTCCAGGGCTTTCCTTCCCGTGTTCGGTGACGGTACCGCGGATTTCACGAAACTCATCTTCAGAAAGCGTACAAACATACGCTTTGCCATCACGGATCAGACCTTCGGCAAGTTCATACATCTGCTCAAAGAAGTCGGATGCGAAGAAGAGATTGTCTTTCCAGTCAAAGCCCAACCAACGCACGTCGCGTTTGATTCCGTCCACATATTCGGTGTCTTCCTTTGCCGGATTCGTGTCGTCGAAACGGAGATGGCATTGGCCACCGAACTCTTGCGCCATACCAAAGTCGATACAGATCGCTTTGGCATGACCAATGTGAAGGTATCCGTTGGGTTCGGGTGGGAACCGTGTGGCGACTCGGCCATCATTCGCTCCGGCAGCTATATCTGCAGAGATAATGTCCCGAATGAAGTTTGAACTTCGCGGTTTCTGGGTATTGGACACACGAGACTCCTGAATCAAGAAGCCNCCTCTTATCACGATCGTGTCTTGGCACCCGCTCATCCCTCTGGGAGAATACAGAAGAGTTCAAATTGGGAAAGTAATGCGCGTTGATTTCATCGTTCAAGGTCTGGTTGAAGGGCTACTCGTTTCGAGTGGTGGCGAGGCTGTGATTCCCGTTGAACAAACGACATCCATTTTGGTGCGCAAGGTGGACCACATGCCTCGATTTATGCGGTTTGGGATGTATGTGCTTTTGGTGCTTTTTGACTTGTATGGCGTACTTAGGAACGGGCGCAGGTTTCGGAGTCAAAGCGTAGAGCAGAAGCGAAAAAGGATTGAAGAGTGGTCTCGCTCTCCGCTGGGACCATGTCGTGACATGGTGGAGTTTTTCCGAAAGATGGGTACTTTTGTGTGCTGGTCCTTGTTGGAGGAAGAATGAGACGTCTCCATTGCGAAGTCCTCGTTGTGGGGTCCGGGCCGGGAGGTTCGACCTCAGCATGGATGTACGCCGAGTCTGGAAAAGATGTCATGCTGGTGGAAGAGGGGAGAAACCTTGCCGTAAATTCCAGTGAGGATCACAGCCTTCAACAGATGGATGAAAAATGGAGGTCAGGTGGGGTGACGGCTGCGCTGGGTAGCCCCAAAGTTACCTACATTGAAGGGAAGTGCGTCGGTGGTGCAAGTGAGTCGAATGCCGGTTTGTATCACCCACCTTTGTCTGACGGTTTAGAGGCGTGGGCAAGGGATTTCCAAATAGCAGACTTTGGGGCCGATGAACTCGCGCCGCACTTGGCTGCTGTTGTCCAAGAAATTGGTGTGAGCAAGCGCCCCTTTGCATACAGCCCAGCGTCTCAGGCTTTGGCTTGTGGGTCAGAAGCGATGGGCTGGAAGTGGACTGAAATTGAGCGCTTCTGGCGATATTCTCAAAGAGACGACGGCGGATGGGATGGACATCGTCGTTCAATGAGTGAGACGTTGATACCGAAAGCCATAGCGGCTGGTTGTCGTCTGCAGTCAGATACCCGTGTAGATAGGCTATTGCGCCGGGGAGGCCGTGCAGTCGGTGCCATCGCATTCGTGCGCCGTGAGGATGGATCGGAAGAAAAAATACAGATTGATTTTGAGCGGGTTGTTGTTTGTGCAGGTGCAGTCCAAACTCCGCGACTGCTACGAAAAAGTGGGTGGATTCACAACATTGGAAATTCGCTGACCATGAACCCTATGGTTCGGATCGTTGCTCGGTTTCCAGAGCGGGTGAATGTCCCATCGTTTGGTGTGCCAGTTGTGCAGATTGAAGAGTTTAAGCCAACCATGACCATCGGATGTTCCTACTCAGCACCACCTCATTTGGCGATGTGGCTGGAGGGGGCTGCAGACGATGTGAGACGCAAGCTTGAGGATTGGCACAACCTTGCAGTGTTCTATGTGAAAGTGTGTGGTCGCGGTCGTGGGAGTGTGAGAACAATGCCGATTTTTGGTGACTCCCTGGTTCGGTACAAAACGCATGCGGATGATTTTGCGCACCTCGGTGAAGGGTTGTTTCGTTTGGCCAGCGCTTTGTTTGCTGCAGGGGCAACTGAAGTACACAGCCCGCTGCCAGGGATGCCACACTTAAAGGAGTCTTCACAGGCAGAACGGCTGCGGCGGATTCTTACTCCTCAGAACTCAAGTTTGAGTGCGATTCATCTGCACAGTACTGTCCCAATGGGGGAAAACCCCGATGTGTGTGCAGCAGATTCACATGGTCGTTTGTTTGGAGCGGAGAATGTCACTGTCAATGACAGTTCTCTGCTGCCCACTTCGCCTGGGGTGAACCCTCAGGGGACAATTTTGGCCATTGCTCGCCGGAATATACTGCGCATTTTGGATGCTTAGAACTGCCAAGGGAAACGTGAGAAGTCCTGTTTCCGTTTTTCCAGAAAAGCATCGCGCCCTTCCTGGGCTTCGTCGGTGCCATAAGCCAGCCGGGTGGCTTCTCCTGCGAACACTTGTTGACCCACCAGTCCATCGTCAATCATGTTGAAAGCGAACTTGAGCATGCGTTGTGCTGTAGGGCTTTTTTCATTGACCTCTTTTGCCCATTGCAGTGCTGTACTTTCGAGTTCTGCATGAGGAATGACAGCGTTTACCATCCCCATATCGAAGGCTTCTTGAGCCGAGTAGTTGCGTCCCAAGAAGAAGATTTCACGCGCGCGTTTTTGACCAACCTGTCGGGCGAGGTAGGCCGATCCATACCCACCATCAAAACTGGCCACATCCGCATCTGTTTGCTTGAATACAGCATGTTCCTTGCTGGCGAGTGTCATGTCGCAAATCACGTGAAGGCTATGACCGCCACCCACAGCCCATCCAGGTACTACGGCGATCACGACTTTGGGCATGGTCCGAATCAGTCTTTGTACCTCAAGAATGTGTAAGCGACCCAGTTGGTTGCGATCCACACCCTCGGCATCGACGTATTTGTACCCATCTTTACCCCGAATCCGTTGATCTCCACCCGAGCAGAATGCCCAGCCCCCGTCTTTGGTGCTGGGGCCATTTCCGGTCAGCAGAATGGTGCCGACATCGGACCACATTCTGGCATGGTCCAATGCTGTATACAGTTCGTCTACAGTTTGAGGACGGAATGCATTTCGACATTCAGGTCGATTGAATGCGATACGTACTGTGCCTTGGTCTACTGCACGGTGGTAGGTCATGTCCGTGAACTCGAAACCCTCTACGGGACGCCAGCGTGACGAATCGAAAATCTCTGAAACCATGATGACCCTCTCTTGTGGGTCACTGCCCTATCACGTCAGTGTGTCGTTCTCACTTTCAAGAAAGTCGAGCAGATAAGAACAACCCTGTTCGATGAGTTCGTAGACCCGATCAAAGCCCCCATCATAGTACGGATCAGGGACTTCACGGTTGTAGCCGGGAGGGATGAAACTCAACAACAGTTTCGTTTTGTTTGGGTCTGCGCCGATTCGGAGAAGGTTGTTTCGGTTTGCATTGTCCATTGCAATTACCCAGTCCCACTTCGACAGTTCTTTCGCAAGCACTTGGCGGCTTTGTTGTCCGGAAATGTCGATTCCATGCTTCTCTGCGATATCGATCGAGCCTTCGTGAGGCTGACTACCCGCATGCCAACCTCCGGTACCGGCCGAGTCGATTGTGTAGTCGGACGAAGGGCATTGCTCTTGGACTAGATGTCGAAACACACCTTCAGCCAAGGGTGAACGGCAGATATTTCCAAGACAAACAAAGAGTACGGATGTTGGCATGAATGACTTTTATCCATTTTTCTTGGATGAGGGGTCATGTGATGTGACATCAATTCCGATTTGAGCGGGGTCACTTTTGTTTTTGGAGTCCCCCTTGAGTTTTTCTTTGCTACTTTTGACCCTTGCTTGTTCACCTTCAGAGGGGAATTTACCAGATTCTGAAAGTGCGGTTCGTGCAGAATCTACGCACACCAGCGAATCCGAACGCATGGGCCTTTCCCGGGTTGGTTTGTTTATGTCTCGACCTGGAACCTCGATTGATAATGGTCGAGATACCCACATTGATGAAGCGGTCGTGGGTATCATCGAAAACGCGACTGAGAGTTTGGATATCGCTGTGTATGACTTGGATGTTCCGGAGATTTCTGAGGCCATCATCCAGGCTGCTCATAGCGGTGTGGATGTTCGAGTTGTTTCCGACGCTGATGAAGCGGACGCTGAAGGTATGGCAGACCTGATTGATGCTGGACTTGAGGTCGTGCTTCGACCGGCCGGAGATCGCATCATGCACCACAAGTTCATTGTGGCAGACCAAGAACTTGTTTGGACTGGATCGGTCAATTTGACGGACAATGGCCTTTATCGAAACAACAACCATGGAGTGGTGGTTGAATCACAGCATGCGGCATTGGACTACACCATTGAGTTTGAGCAGATGTTCGTCGATGGGAATTTTGGTCGCCACAAAGAGTTTATTGCCGCGCCTGGGTATACCGATATTTCTAGTGGTGAGGTGATTTCATACTTCGCACCTCAACACGATGTAATGGGTGCTTTGGTTGACCTGATTGATCAGGCAGAAGAGTCTGTCCATTTCCTGATCTTCGCTTTTTCAAGAACGGATGTTGCCGAGGCGTTGATTCGCGCCCATGAGCGAGGAGTACGCGTGATTGGTGTGATGGACGAAGGGATGGCCGCCAGCAGTTGGGCCCAGGATGAGACACTTGCAGCAGCTGGCATTCCAGTGGCGTTGGATGGAAATCACAATGCAACAGGATTCGCCGGTGGAAAATTACATCACAAGGTGCTGGTGGTTGATGGAATGCGCCCAGATGCTGCTCGTTGGGTGACTGGATCGACAAACTGGTCCAACGCTGCTGCTGAATCCAATGATGAAAACATGATGATTCTGACTGACCCTGGCAAAGCCCGGGCGATGGTCGGAGAGGTGTGCCGTAACTTTCGTGTGGGAACTCTACATGCTGACTATGGGGGTCCACGCCGCCCAGTATGTGCAAGTTCCCGGCTGATTCGTGAACTTGATGTGGCCCCGCGAGAGTTGTAGGAATACAGACGCCTTTTCGAGGTACCTGTGCGGCATATTATTCTGATTCTTACGGCAATATTACTTACTGCTTCACCTGTTGCGGAGGCCGCGAAACGGGGCGCTGGATGGGAACAGGTAATGACCCAGGAAGGGGTTGCCGTAGAAAGAAAAACGGTGCCCGGATCACCTCTTTTCGCTTTTCGGGGCGAAGGGGTGTTCGATCTTCCGATTGGAAAGCTTGTGACGGTTCTGAAGGCGGCGGAGATTGCCTCGGAATGGGTTGACTTGATGTTGGAACACAAGGTGGTTCGGGTTGTAGAACCCGATAAAAACCTAATCTACGAGTCCTACGGTTTGCCCTGGCCCATTGATGATCGTGACTACGTCATGTACGAAACCATGGGGTATGACGCCGCCCAAAAGGTGTTCACCATTGATTATAAGAGTGTTGAAGATACAGCACTGCCCCCCAAAAAGGGCTTCGTTCGTGCAGTGGCGTTCCAGACGTATTGGAGGCTGGAAAAGATCAGCGATACTCAGACCAAGATTGAGGTGGAAGTTCACACTGATCCCAAAGGCGCGTTGCCTGCATGGTTAATCAACTTGATTCAAAAAGATTGGCCATGGAAAACCATTTCGGGCTTGGTAAAGCGTGCGGCCAAACCGGATATTCAAGTCGACCCTCGGGTTGCGGATTGGTAAGCCTTGTTCAGTAGTCTGTCGTTCGAAACACGGGCTGAAAGAGTCGTCTGTTCCGTTGGCATCCATTGCTAAGTGGACATTCCTCACATTTTGGTTCTTCGGTTTCAAGACACCATGTGCGTCCGACTTTGAAAAACAGGCCATCAATGGCCGCGACTGTGCTTGATGTCCGGCGGACGATTTCGGTGATGGCTTGACTTGTGGCCTGTCGAATTTCGAATTCTTCAGGTGCGTCGATCCAAAGCCGTGCTTTATTTCTGCGTTCAAGGTCTTGGTCGAGAATCTGAACACATCCTGTACGTAAGCTGACACGCATCATGTGGTAGTCAACGATGGGTTCAATGTTGTGATGGTCAGTGGCCCGAAGGAAATTTTCGGGTCTGTTCGCCAAGATGATGGCCAGCAGATTGGCTTTTTTCCGTAAGGGGTCTGACATGTAGCCCGGTAGGTTCGATAGGTGTTTGACCAAGGTGGCGACCGGGGTGTCGGACTGGTTCGCGTGGTCCACTAATTCTGCGTACCCACCCGGCCATTTAGACCGCATGACCCACCCGTGGGTTTGGTGTATTTTCCTGTACAATTCAGGTTCTGGAAGGGGGCATGTTCCATCGTCTGCTCTACAGATTTCTAGCAGCAGGTCCTTCTCGTTTGTCATCCGATCAAGAGAAAGCAATGTGGGGTCTTGTTTGGCGGCCCGGGCAAACGCTGCCCAGATAAAGTCAGAGCCTTTGTATCGGACCCCATCCAGTTCGGCGTACATGGGTTTGAGCCACCCGTTGGTTGTGTTGGCATACCAGAAGCCAAACTGATGCATGGTGGAAATACACAGCATGTTCAGTGCTTCGGGGTGTCCGACCGGTAAGTGTGGTGGGGCGGTAAAGTCGAAAGCCGATGCGGCTGCATCGGATTGAATGGTTTCAGAAATAGAACGANTGTGGGCTTGGAAAGGGGCGGCCCTGGCACTCACTCTTTTGCTTATGGGTTGTGTGAGTGCGGCAGCCCCGAAGTCCGAGAGTACCAATGCTGCAGCATCAATCCCGCGTTGTACTGGTTGGTCGGGATCGGAGAAAAAGCCTCCAATAAAGCCTCCACAGAATGCATCTCCGGCTCCGGTGGGGTCGGTCACCTGGATGTCCTCTACGGGATAGCTACCGGCAAATTCCCGACCGAGGACGTCGACACCTCTTGGCCCTCGCGTGACAAGTAAGGTGCCTTTGAACTCCGGAGGAAGACCGGCTGGACACAGCAGGTCGAATTCTTCTTCGTTTAAGAAAAAGAACTGACTGGCCATCATCAAAGCCAATGTGCTTTCGCGATCTTCTTCGATCATGGCTCTGCACGTGCCTGCGGATAGAATCCCTTCCCACTCAGGGGCATGTTTTCTTATTCCATAGAGGATTTGGAGTTGTTGGCTGGCACTGGCACCAACTCCCGCNATGTGAATCCAATCTGTATGGTGGCTAAGCCAGCTTTCGGGGATGTCGTCTGCGCAGAGGTCCCGCTCCATACCCACATTCATCAGTGAGTAGGTCGCCCGATCCTCGTCATCGTATTCGATACGAAATCCAGGGAGTTCTCCATCCGCACAGGTGAGTCCACCCCGATGAAGACCCCCATCACCGAACACTTTGGCGGCTTCTTCAGGCAATCGTCTAGGGACTCGCGCGACAATACCCGCGGTTGCTCCCACCCAGCGAGCAGCGAGTGCAGAAATGAACGCGGCACCTGCAGTGGCTTCTTTTGCTCTACCTCGGCGAACTACGGTGTCTATGGTGGGCGAGCCAATGAATACAATGTCTGGGGTGTCACTCACGGAACACCTCAACGAAGTCGAAGGCCGTCCCGTTTATAATGCCGCTGCGTTGAAGTTTGCGCATTAGTGGTCCCGCCATTTCTGCAACATTGCAGTTTGAATGCGGCCGCTGAAGTGGAATCGAGTATCCATTAAGCCTTCCGGATCTGCACCTATGGTGACGGGACTGTCGTTTAGAGTCACGCCCCCTGAAAGACGTGAGCTTTCATCTACGCCGTCATCTGAATGATTCAACCACAGTCGCACTCTACCGTCTCCGTCGTACGCTCCGATAATGGTATGGGATGCGCTTAGGTCTATGCCCGATAGTGACTTTTCTGCGTAGTGATAGCTTCCATCAACATGTACGCCAAAGCGTAATTTGGGTCCGAAAAATCCGTCGTACAACTCCAGTGCGAACCCCCCGGAGTCGGCCTTTGAGAAGATCGCTTGTACCTCTCCCGACTCAAGATCGATGTCATCAAACTCGACGGTAACCATGACGAAATAGCCCTCACTTCGATCATTGTCTGCATCATAAAACTGCATGGACTCTGAACGGTCGCCATTAAAGAGAAGAGAGGTTCTGTACAGTCCCGCACCAACCGTTCGGGTGATGGATGCCGGTAACCCTCTTCCCCCTAAAGCCGTGTGATCACCTGCATCCGTACTGCGATACCAATGCACATCAAGTTCACTGCCCAGGGTGGATACGTTCATGTACACCAAACCTGTGTCTTCTTGGGCCACAAAACGGCAATCAGAAATGTCGTAATCGACAATGAGTGCATCGATGTCATCACGCAGTGCTGCACACCAAACTTCCCCCATGCTCTCAGGCACTGTCCATACAGCCGTTCCTAAACCTATGTGTGCGGAGTAGGAAATAAGGTTGGCGAGGTCGGGGGTCTCAAGGTTGAATTCGACTCCGTTGTATTCAGAGTCAAGTGCATCTTGAATCATTGAATGGAAAGCATCGGTGCCATCTGCGCTGTCTTCAGCGAACAGGACATGCAGTCTTACGTAGGGTTCATTGAAAGGGTAGTCTCCGGAATCCAATAGATTGCGAAGTATCACAAGGTTTTCGATCCGCTCATCTTGAAATGCACGAAACACAACTGGGCGTCCATTTTGAGCGAAACCATTGTCGAATAGAGAGTCCAACAAAGCACGAAGTGCGGATTCAGTCGGGTCCCTTTCCTTGATTTCTATAAACAATGGTTGGTCGAGTGAGTGGAGGGTGGGCGCTTCCAAAATATCGTCGAGTTGTGCAGCAGATGAACCTCCCCAGTCGTCGTGTTCGACTCGCCAAATTCTGTCGTGGTATCGAATGTCGAGTTCAAGTAGGTCCGCACCACTGCTTGCCGCATCTGCAAGCATATCCAATGTATTGCGAAGGTTTACACTCTCGCTGCTATCGCCAGAGTCGTAGCAATTGTGGGCGACAATCCCCATGGGGTGGCCATATGGAGATGTAGCCATTTCACGCTCTACACCAGACCAATATCCTTCTCGTTCGTGTAGTTCGATATGGGTTTCGAATGTGCCGGAATCGGACCAATTTCCTTCGACATCTTGAAGTTGGATGTAGACGGTGTGTGGCCCATCGGTCAATGGCAGGTGTGAGGTGACCCTGTGTGTATGGGGATCGGCATCGTTCCATGAGCCGAGGTCGATATTCCACCGAACGGCCCGATGAGGCCGGTCCCAGGACCAAGTCCACGTTGGATACCGGTGCCCCGCCGATGATTCCCCTGTAACATCAGGACCTGGTATGGGCGTTGTAGTGTCGTCTGTGTCCGCGGTGTCGTCTGTGTCCGCGGTGTCGTCTGTGTCC
>PALY01000076.1 GCA_002707085.1 Deltaproteobacteria bacterium | reverse complement strand
TGCCGATGCCGATGCCGATGCCGATGCCGATGCCGATGCCGATGCCGATGCCGATGCCGATGCCGATGCCGATACCGATGCCGATGCCGATGCCGACGATACCGGAGACGAAGAACCAACGTTCCCCATCCGTGAAGAGTTGCCGGAAGACTATCTGTCATTGCTGACAGAAACCGTCGCATGTTCCGATACTTGGATGCACGTTTATTCAACCGACCAGACCGTCGGTCTCACGGTATATGTTCCAGGGGTCGTCGCAGAAGCCGAAGGAGATGCACACAGCCGCGTCACCAACCTTCCGCACGAAGATGTGCGTGTAACGTTGGAGATCGGTGGCAATCTGGCTCGAAACTGGTGTACCGACGAAATGGGTGATCGGGTTGTGAGCAATACATGGTTGGCAAACTACGGTTCAGTCACCATGTTCCTGAACGCTGTCAGCGATTCCGGCGATGAGCCGACCGGTCGTTTCACCCTAAGTGGTCTCGACTTCCCGGCAGATGACATGTACATCAGCAGTTACGAAAGTCCAGATATGACCGTTCTGCTTTATTACGGTGGCTAAGCTTGGTCCGCATACCGGGCCTTCATCGGAAGACACCACTGCAGCGTCTTCGCACTACACATCTAAGCGACGCACCCTTTTGGGTGAATCCGTCATGTTCAAGGAGAGGTTTGTTCACCCGCACCTTGGTTCACCGGTGCAGCTGAGCCATCGCCCACCATTGCTGGTGCGGCATCCATATCCACCACAAGGCCCATGCGATCTTCATTGCCCATCAACGCCCCACCTTCATGCAATACCGTAAATGGTTCCCCTGGTGTCGGGCGTCCATCACCATCGGTATCTTGATGCACTTCAATGACGACCGGGTATCCATGCCACGGGAAAGCAATCTCAAATGGACCCGGCTTGTCCACAATCACGGGTGGAAAACGAACGTCCGATCCATGTCCACCCACACCGCAGGTTGGTGGTTGAGGTGCCCCACCGTCTTCGATGGTCACCGCCGCTGTGGGGGATGGCTTCACAAAAGCCATGATCTTCACAATGAATGGACCCGAACAGGATGAACAAACGATTTTTCCAGAAAACAAAGAGTGGTGACCTGCACGAATCGTGGCCTGCATCGTCTCGCCACGAGTCTTGCTGGTGGCAATCACGGTTTCTGGTGCCACCTGCATCGTCGTCTGCCCCATTCGGGCTTCCAATGCCTCTTCCCCCGCTACCGGTGAATAGCTGACACTCTGGGACCCATCCTTTGAGGGTGCGGTGGGAGAATTGGTAGACACGGGCTGTGGACATCCCACAGCCAACAACAACGATATGAGGATCATGCGTTTCATCCGGTATAGAGTACGGTGTTCGCAACAGGAAGACCACCGTGAATCGCCGAAGCTTTTGTACAAACACTGTTATCGCAAGCCTTTTTGGCTTTCGAACTTCTAGCGCTTGGGCGGGTTTAGAAGATCTGAAAATGGCCGCAAAACGACTCGGCGCATTGGGCACCAACGCAGGCTTGGTCGCCCTTGATGGCAAAGAGAGAGTTCTCGACCCCTATCGCCACTATCCATCCAAAAGTGGTGTTTCTGACCCCGCCAAAGGTCATCGATTCTTTTTCCATGCACATAGAAACGAAGAATTCGGACACTTCCACACTTTTTCGAAAGACCAGTATGGAGCTCCCGTACATTTGGTCATGATCTCCATCAATGAACAGGGAGAACCCATCGCATTGAGTACTGTCAACCAGTGGGTCACCGGCACAAGACACATCCAAGCCGACCAGATGCGACCGTTCATCGATGCTTTCGAAATGAGTCCCACTTGCTACAAACAGCCAGACTTGGTGCGGTTTGTGACTGAAACCATTGGTAGTCATCAATCAGAAATCGAAGCCCTGTTTCATGAACGCGATGCTTGGCTCAAACAATATCGTTCTCAAAACACGGCCGATCCTTTCAAAGACAAGTCCCATGAAATCCTGTCCAGCAGAACCATTTCCCCGTTGAAGGGCATGAAATGAAACTGTTGTCTCTGTTGTTCCTCTTCAGTTGTGGAGGAAATGAATCGCCTGTCCAAACAGCCACACAGCCGACAAACCTTCGTTCTGCCACCACCACGCAGTTGGAAGGGCCTTGGTCCAATCGACTACAAACTGCCGACAGCCCCTACCTAAAGATGCACGGCGAAGACCCCATCAACTGGTATCCCTGGGGCGATGAAGCATTTGCTGAAGCCAAACGACGCAACCTTCCCGTCTTCTTGTCGATTGGATATTACGCGTGCCACTGGTGTCATGTGATGCACAAGGAAAGCTTCAAGAACGCAGAAGTTGCCGGATACCTCAATGAACATTTTGTAGCGATCAAAGTAGACCGTGAAGAACGACCCGACATTGACGCTCTGTACATGGATGCGGTTCACATATTGAATCGAAACAACGGGGGTTGGCCAGCCAGCCTTTGGCTCACACCGGATCGAAAACCATTCTTTGCTGGAACATACTTTCCGCCCAAAACGCGTCAAAACCGTCCCGGATTTCTGGAGCTTCTTCAACAGATTTCTCAAGATTGGGTCACCAAATCTGCAGACATCGATGGTTATGCTGAACAAGTTCACACCAGACTCCTGAAACGTGCTGACATGAGCAGTTCCGGCACGGTTCCGGTGGGCGTTGCACAGGAGGCTGCCGTCCGCATGTATCGAGGATGGAGTCCTGAAAATCGAGGATGGGGAACCAGAAATCAGTTTCCGATGACATCAAGCCTTCAGTTCCTGCTGTGGCATGGCGCCATTCATGACAATGAAACATCCATGAAGATCGCTCGAAGTCAGCTTCATGCCATGGACCAAGGGGGAATTCATGACCATCTGGGCGGAGGCTTCCACCGCTATACCGTGGACCCAAATTGGGAAATCCCACATTTCGAAAAGATGCTCTACGACAACGCACAACTGCTCGCTGTATATGCTGAAGCCAGTGTGTTGCTGGACGAACCAAGATTCGCACAGGTGGCACGAGATACTGGTGACTTCCTGATCAATGAAATGCAGTCGAGCGACGGCGCCTTCATGTCGAGTCAATCGGCGGACAGTGAGGGTTCAGAAGGCACTTTCTATGTGTGGACACCGGCCCAAATTCGTGCTGCAGTACCACAAGCAGAAGCGTTGATCGATGCGTATGGCGTGACCGATAAGGGCAACTTTGAGGAACACCGAAATGTATTGATTCGCAAACAAGGAGTCGATCCTGAAGCAGAGGAACTTCGGGCCATCCGGAAAAGCTTGTACGATGTGCGGTCAAAACGCGAACATCCACCCACCGATGAGAAATTCGTGGTTGCATGGAATGGATTGGCCATTGGCGGTTTCGCCAGAGCCGGACGCCTGCTGGAAGAGCCGCGATTCATTGCGGCGGCTCAGCGCGCAGCCACTCATGTCCTGAAGTACCAAGACACCAACGGAATGCTCCCACGAATCTTGGTTGAAAATGCACCCAATGGCGTACTGGAAGACTACGCTTTTTTGGGTGAAGGGTTGCTCGATCTATACGAAGCCGATGGAAATCCAAGGTGGATACAAGCCGCCAACACAACCGCAAAAACCATGCTGGAGCGCTTTCGAGACTCAAAAACCGGAGGCTTTTATCAAGCAGACAAGGACGTATCCTTGCTGGTTCGAAAGACAGACCTCACAGACGACGCCGAGCCATCGGGGCCAGGGCGAGCGTTGCGCCTCTTGAGTCGGCTTCGCTCGTACGGCGCTCCTGATGTGGGCATAGAACCCATCGACCAAGGTCTTTCTCATGCAGCATGGATTCTTGAACGCGCTCCCAACAGCGCACCTTCTTTGGCTGAAGTCGCGGATCGCCAAGCACGTCGCTCTACAGAAATCGTGATTGCAAGTCCGGACCGCAACCATCCAACCCTTGAGGCGATGCTGGATGTTTTCAACGCAAAACTCCGTCCCCACACTGTACTTGCTGTGCTTACACCCGACGACACCCAAGCGCTCTCTTCGTTTTCAGCCATGATTGGAAAAGAGTCGAGTGAAGAGGGACCCCGAGCGTACGTATGTCATGACGGCATCTGCAAACAACCCAGCGACTCTCTGGATGATTTCAAGTCCCAAGTGGACGGCAAGGAACACTAAAGCGTGAACCCATTGTTTCTCCTCTCCATCTTGGTTTCTTTCTCTGTCAGTTGCGCTGAAGAAAAGACAACGGTTGAAGAATGTGACCCCACCTTGTTTGGCACCCCTTCGGCCAACACCGGACTGGGTGCCGACCAATGTGCAGCTTCATGTGGGTGTGGTGAAACCCCGTTCACACCACCTACCTATACCGAGGCCGATGTTTCATCCTTGGCATCCTTCATATTGATCGATGGACCGGAAACACTCGACGAAGACCCTTACCAAAGCAGCCCCAACCTTGAACCCGACGACGCCCTATTTTGTGCCGTGGTTCCTCAAGCAGAGCCACAGCAATATCGATTGGCAAACTATGAAACCCAAGCCAATGCAGAAGCAGACGGTGCAACCGTGACACACAGGGGCGCATGCGGACAGTGTTCTTCGCTACAAAACCTGGCCGTCTACATGGCGAATCCCGACCTCACTGACCCGGTCCGAAACTGCGGAATCGAAGGCATTGTTGCGGGTGAAGAAGCCAACATCGAATGTTTGATGGAGATTGGGTTCGACTTACCATGCGCTCAAATCTGGTACTACAACACCCAAAACACCCGAGATGTATGTCTGGATGTATGCCTTGCATCACTCGACTCCACCCATCACAACGAAGACGGTTCGCTCAACGACTGTATCCAGTGTGATGAAGACAACAGCGGGCCTGTATTCAAGACAGTATCCGGTCGAACGCGTCGAAACTCTGGCCTACCGTCCGCTTTGTGTAGACCATGTGACTCTGTGTTTCCGGTCGACCATCGCAGCTATTGATGGCTGCTTATCCACCGTTTCAATCCGGCCGGTAAATGGCACTGTTTTTGTCGTTTTCACGGCACTCAACGCTTTCCAACTGGACCCGTCCGTCTGTGTTTTTCACCACCCATGGGGCAACAAAATCAAAGACAAATCGAGCGGAACCTTCCATCCCCACATCGTCGTACACGACCAACTTGCAGGCACCTTGGGACTCTAAATCGCGAAATTTGGAGAGCAGCGGATCATCAGCATCAAGCAACAGGGTGTGGTCGTAGTGTTCTTCCAGCCAAGCTTTCACCGGTTTGAGCTTTCCGAAATCCATCACAAAACCGTTCTCGGTTCGTTCCTGACATCGAAACACAAAGGTAAAAGAACGACTGTATCCATGAACATGGGCGCAGTGGCCATCATGCCGCCACCGGCGGTGGGCGCAGGGCAAATTGCGGTAGGTCTTTGTGGACCGAAACCAAGATGGATCACTCACGGCACTTCTCCATTGTGCGGCAGATTTAACCTGATTGGGAAAACTTTGTTGCCTTTATGGGCAAATTTGGATTAGACGGCGGCCAAATGGAGGCACATATGTCTGCTGTAGTCCAGAAATCGCGAATCCCTGATCTTCCAGACCACGCCAATGAGTTGGACACCCGAGCGCTGGCCATCGACAGGGTGGGCATCAAAGGGTTGAGCTACCCCATCCGTGTGTTGGACCGTGAAAACCGCGAGCAGCACACCGTCGCCACAATCAACGCCTATGTCGGTTTGCCACAAGAGTTCAAAGGCACACACATGAGCCGTTTTGTGGAAATTTTGAATCAGGTTCGGGGGCAAATGACCTTCCGTCAGTTTCCCGAAATTCTGCGCCAAATCCAAGATAGACTGGATGCGACAGACGCGTATATCGAGGTCGAACTGCCCTACTTTATGGAGAAAAAAGCACCGGTCAGTGGGGCCCCATCCTTGATGAACTACAACTGCCGGTTCGAAGGACAGCGTCGAGGGAACGAAAATCAATTTCTCTTGGTCGTAGAGGTTCCTGTAAAGAGCCTGTGTCCATGCTCGAAAGCCGTGAGTGAATACGGAGCGCACAACCAACGAAGCTATGTGACCGTAGAAGTTCGTTCCAACGAGTTCATATGGCTCGAAGACATCATTGAAGATGTGGAAGCCTGTGCATCGGCCCCATTGTTCACTTTACTGAAGAGAGACGATGAAAAGTACGTCACAGAACTCGCCTACGACAATCCAAAATTTGTTGAAGATCTTGTCCGTGATGTCGTGGTCAAAATCCGTGAACGGCCGGGCATTGAGTGGCTGCGGGTGGCAGCTGAGAACAAAGAATCCATTCACAACCATTCGGCCTATGGCGAAATCACTTGGTCGCCGGACGACAAGGCAGAAACACCCCGAAGTGATTTCCGCCCCACTGCACCAGAAACGGTCCAGAGTTTCGGCTCTTGGCTTCGTTCCGAACGGGTTTCCAACAACCTGAATCAACGGTCTTTTGCGGACAAACTCTCTGTGTCTTCCAGTTTTCTTAGCCGCGTCGAATCCGACGAAAAGCGTTTATCGGGTGAAGCTTTGTCTCGGGCCGCAGAATTGCTCGGGGTAGATCCTGTCCAAATGCAACTTCGCGCAGGTGTAGTGCCACCCGATTTGGCTGAAAAAATTGCCGCCAACCCAGATGCTTTTCTTTCCTGGATCGCCAAGAGATAGCATCCAGTCGAATCAACATGTCACGGATGCGCTACGATGAAAGCTCCAGAGGTTTTCATGCATCTCCGTCTTTTGTTGTCCGTCGTTTGTTTGTTTGCATTCTCAACCAACGCCGCGCATGGCACACCAACGCTCAGCCTGCCCAAAATTTCTCATGGATCAAATCCATACCGCAGTTTTGTGGGTGAATTTACGGCTCCTGGTACGGAAACACTGTTGGAGATTCCAGAAGGCCAGGACTTCATCATCACCATGATGTACAACGAATCAGAAAATCTGCAGATCTACCGGGATGACGTTGCAATCCTGACTTTGCCCATGTTGTACAAGTCCTATGGTCAAAGTGGAATGGCCAAATGGCGTGTAGAGGGTGGTGCAACACTATCGATTCGCCGCGAAGCCAGCTGGGGTAGCAGCCACTACTATATGCAAGGATATCTGACTGAATCGGGCAGCCCCCATCGTTTTGTACACAGCCGAACACCAGGGGGCGGNACGCATACGGTGTGGACCGCAGAAGCAGACCGTGACTTCATCGTGCGAGCGATGATCGTAGGCACGTCGTGGTGCAACTTTGAACAAGATGGTGTACCCATTTCCTTTAATTCATTCCCCTTTAGCGGTGGCACCAGCACAGCATTTGGTAAGGGCCGCGGCGCACTGGTCCTGCAAGCGGGCCAATCGCTCACATTGACCCACGGTATGGACGGCGAAGCGTGTGATTACTTTATCGAAGGCACCTACGTTCAACCCTGAGTCCGCTCTTTGATTCACAGAGTACACCCCGAAACAAAGCTTATGAAACACCCGCCTCCAACATCAACCCGTACATTCGGGTGGTACATGAAAAGGCTCTTTCGCAAACAAAATCGCGGGTTCTTGATCGTCATTCCGATTTCCTTATTCTTGCTTTTCGGTGGGCCGGGCTTCGTATTGAACAGCCTTGAAAAACGCCGCTGCACACATGCATGTGAGATCTACATGAGCGGTCGACCGGGGGCCCAATGGGTTGCCCCTCACGCCAATGGCGCGGGATATGGCGCCCTGTTGAGCTGCATGAGTGATTCACTGCAAGACCAGCAGGGCTACGACTGCTGGAAAGCACGGGTCGTCGCCTGTGCGAATTCCTGTGTACTCGATCCGGATGCAGGAGTTCAGCCCTAAGCGTTGGCGCTTCAGGCAATGCCGGCGTCTCTCAAACCATGGACAAGCTTTAGGGTGCGGAAAGCATCATTCCATTCCATCAAGCGCCGGTGTAGCAATGACCCAGACACCTGCTTGCTCGCCTTGGCTGCAGCATCAAAGGCACCCATCGTATCTAAGGTGTCGAACAGGGCAGAACCCAGCGGATCTGCGACGGATTGGACCTGCGATTTAAGGTGATCAACATCCGGTTTCTCTACGAATGTTTTCAAGGCCCGCAACCAATGACCTACACCATCAAACACCCTTGGGTCATACGAACGCACAGGACTGCCATTCCGCAATGCAGCACTGATTTCTTGAAGGGCAGCCCCGGTACCAAAAGGAACCCTGTCAGANAGTCTGCCACGAACACGCACACGCTCACCGGAAAGGGAGTGAACCCGGCCGACTTTGGCCAACTTGTTCAATAGATAAAAGTCTTCACCTGCCAGACGTTTCGGAATGCCACGAACAATGGCGTACGACTGTGCAGACACAGAAATCTGACTGCCTATGGTGTGAAAAGCATAGGGAGAGCCCGCTTGGGTCAGCCCATCCACATAGGCCTGTAAGTAGGCATCATATAGGCCCATGGCTTTCTGTTGAATGACATCGCCTTCGGGTACATGAACAAACGGTGTAATGGCGGCTGAAACACCATCTATGGGGTTCGCCAACTGCTCGAAGTAGTCTTTTGGAACCTGTACATCTGCATCTGTGCAGCGAATCCAATCACTCTGCACCACCCCACGGTGAATCAACGCCAAGGCAATGTCCCCAGCAATCTTGCGGGCGAGCCCCACACCTTGCTTGGGTGGCAACCAACGGTCAGTTGACGCCCGGTCCACAACAAGGAGTGTCATTCCGTTCAACACTCCCCATGACATGAGAGGACCTTCCTCAACACCGTACTCACGAAGCTCCTTCAAGGTCCGTTCATTGCTTGTATGCACATGCGCTTCTGCCGACTGCCGACCGTTCACCACAATGACCACCAAGGCCGAGTCAGCACCTCGTGCCAGGGCCATCGTCTGCAGTGTAGCAATCAGGTTTTCGGCCTCATCGCACGCTGGAATGCACACCACATGATTCCACTGTTGGTCGGTATCGGGCGCAGTGTGTGCCTCCGGTTCAGCGTAGCCCTTCAGGTACTTTTCGATGACCCCTGCCTTCATCAGTGCAGTGCCGCCCGGAACGGTAGACCCGCACAAATTTCAGCATCTGCATCCACAAATAGGGTCAGACGTTGCTGAATCTCAGACATTGGGAAATAGAGGGCAGCGAGCTCGATGAAGATGTCTGCATGACGTTCTTCCGATTTCGTGATCTCATCGTAAAATGCTTTGAGTGGACCCTCTTCCAACGCGTTGGCGATACACCCAAAACGTTCGTGGCCTCTGGCTTCCACAACGCCCGCAATAATTAAACGGTCCAAAAACTCTTCGTTTCGTCCACGTCTTCTGAGTTGAAGAAGTCCATTCACGTACGGGTCTTTTTGGTCCCCCGAAAACACCAACCCACGTTCTTTACAGATCCGAAAAACACGATGGAAGTGTGCAAGCTCCTCTCGGGCAAGCTGAATCATCGAGTCGTGGATTTCTCCTCGATCCGGGTAGCGAACCACAAATGTCATGGCCATTGCAGAAGCCTTTCGTTCACACGCCGCATGATCAAGGAGAAAGGCGTCAAAATCTCCCAATACGGTCTTCACCCAAGCGTCGGGCGTGGTGGTGTGCAATTCAATCATGTGCTTCTCGTAACCGCGTACAACCCCTTTTGGTCCGAACCACCACAGGACGGGGATGGGTATGACCACAAAGATTACGGTGGAGATGACTGCGACGATACCAACCCATCGTCCACGAGCATCGCACTTGATGGCGACTCAGACTTTACCTACCATGAGGTGTGCGGAAACTACTCCTGTGTGGAAAGCGGAACTTGGTCCCGCTACACCGGAGGCACATCCAGTGGAGACTCCGGTGGTGGAAGTTACCCCCAATTTGATGCCATGCAGTACCGCGCTGATGATCGAAATGGATGCTACAACNCAGGCTATGATCGATCCGGACTGCTCTGGGTTCGCTGACTCAGCACTTTATTCAAAGTAGACGCGAATACCTGAAATATGTATGATTCGGCTCCAAATATCGGAGTAACGATGCGCCCATTTTTACAGNCAGCCCGGAGCCTTTCATTCGCTTTCATCGTGTTTGCCATGCAAGTTCACTCCACAGGCTCTCATGCCGCGACGCCTACGGATATCGCTACGTTTCAGGAACTCCTGAACACCTCGTCACAGGACATCAGTACATCTGAATTGGAGATCCGACTGGTCAAAGAGACCCTGAAACAAGTCGACTCTATTGCCAGAACACGGGTGTACCCCAATTGGTTTCGTTCCTCTCAACCACTGATCGAGCAAGAAGCGACCACTCTAGTGCGAAATGGCCTGCGAACTGGAAAACGACGTGATGCCATTATTGACGCCATCACCGGTGTCACAGCAGAACGGGTAATGGCCAAAGCAGCAGGGCTACCCAATCCTGTCAACCCCAAACAAAACCCAAGCCAACCCCTATCCCTCAGTGCTTCTGTGGGTGGCGGTGGACTCTTGGGGCTGGTGGCAGACAAATCCCAAATCATCAATGACCGAGGAAGCTTTGGGTCCGGAAACGGCATTCTTGATCCGGGTGAATTTGCGCAAGTAAGTCTGGTGTTTGAGAACCTGGGCAAAGAAAGACTCACCAGCACATCGGTCTATGTCGACTCTTTGGATTCATGTCTGTATTCCGAAGACCCCATCGGCGGTGAAGTCGAAATGCCGGAATTGGAACCGGGAGAGTCGGGTCAAATCACGCTCAACCTGTATGCATCGGCCAATTGTCCTTCCAACACTGCATCTTTGCGACTGCGAGCCCATGATTCCCACTTGTTCTCGAAAAACCCCACCCGCTTCAACATTAATTTCCAGTTGGGTTCTTTGGGCAAAAGCCGCTTGATCAACCTTCGTGTGGACACCGACGACTACGGACACAGTGAACCCACAAGCTACCCCAAACTCAAACCACTGGACCGGGTGGAAGTGGCGACAGGCTTGTCGCTCACAGGCAGCGGCTATTCAGAAGTTGAACAGAGATTTCATGTCATGAAACCGCTTCAGTCCACCCATTCCCCTGCATTCGTCGAAACCCGTCGAACTGGCAACGGTAGTGTGGCACCCATGGCAGATGACCTCGATCTTGTTGTGCCTGCAAAGCAAACCCTCCAATCGGGCCTACAACCCATCGCTGATCGGATGCAATGGGTTCGGGCAAACGACGCGCGGATCTTTGTATCGGTCGATTCCACCGTTGTTCGAGACAGCAAAGAAGTGACAGAGGCCAGTATCGAAACTGTGGTCCGAATGGACAAAAACCGGGTCGAAGCCATTCTCCGCGAACACGTAAACATCGATCCAGTGACATCCAGAGCGCCTGCAACTGCCGATGGTCTGCCCATCATCTCTGTCAATGGGTTCACCGTGTCTGTGGCCGATGCAGATGCACTGATGCAAGATTTGGAAAGTTCCGCCAAGATCCGCGAAGTTGCTGGGACCAAAGAGAAGCCTGGCATCGCCTACGTTTTGCGCCACTACATTGAACTTCCGATTGAGTGGGAGCCACCCGCCAGTCAATGTAAACTTACGGCATCCACCCGAAGTGTTGTACTCGGAAGCACCGCGCAATTCACAGCAACGGTTTCGAATGTAGGGACCGGCCTTAGCTACAATCTGATAGCGAACAACACTTCACAGTCCGCCGGCCAAGTTCCCAGTAACGGTCGTCTTTCTCTACAGTTTCAACCCGCATCCTCAGGGACCCAGAATGTCACGATGGAGGTACAAAGAAATGGACAATCGATTGCACAATGTCAGACAACCATTGCGGTGACCAAGCCGATCTGTGGCTGCACGTTGACTACACCCAGAACAGTCACCGTAGGCGACACATTTTACGCACGTGGCACCGCTGAAGCTGGGTGTTCCAATCAGTTTACCTACGCCATGACGTCCAATCAGCAGACACAGAAAGGCTCTTTGCAGACCAGTCGCTCGGCGAGACATTCTTTCAAGGCCACGAAGGTTGGTAAACAAATCGTGACTTGGTCTTTATTGCAGGATGGCGTTGAGCAGGCAGCATGTCAGCGCGCAATCAACGTCATAGAAACTGAGGTTGGAAACATATTGGCTGTAGGCATCAGCAAAGTCACAGTCCAAGCAACAGCTGAAAGTTCTATTTCCGATGATTTGGCTACCGTCGAAGGATACACAAACGAGGAACGTGTGACGACGGGCACCATTCATATGGTGATTGGAGGAACTTCTAAGCTGCGTTTTCAGGGTGACTTCCTCTACGGAAACCTTGACAAGGCGCTCCCAATGGTCGAGTTCGGAGTCGGTCCCCGCTACAACGTGGTTCAAAACTCTTCGCTCCAAGCAGGTCCATTCTTTGAGTTCGGTGTTCGTGCCTTGAGTGGATCACCGACAGGTACTACACAGCCCATGATCAAAACCGGGATCAGTACCGAGATTACGCTGAGCGCTTTTGTCATCTGGGCGCAAACTAGCCTTACCCCTTCAACACCAGAAGAAAAGACGGTCCAAGGACCATCTGGATACACACAATACGGCGTACTTCGACCGCACATGTCCACTGGTGTGGGCTTCGTGTTTTAAGACGTCCAGCAACCCAACTCAGCAGCAACCCGCAGCATCTGTGGGTGGCTCCCCTTCGCATTGCTGAGTCCATCGGTACACCAAGGCACCCACAACCGCTCCGACAACAGGAGCCGCCAAATACATCCACAGGACATCGGTTGATCCCGACACAATCGCTGGGCCAAGAGAACGTGCTGGATTCATAGAGGCACCTGTGAGCGGTCCACCCATCAAAGCCGCAAGCGTCACTGTCCCACCAATGGCCAAACCTGCCATCGCACCCTCAGCCCGTGAATCGGTGGCAACAGCGGTGATGACAAACATCAACATGAATGTCAGCAGCACTTCCACACATACTGCTGCCCCCATCCCCAAACTGGTACTCGTCCCCCCCATGCCGGCCACGGGTCCAAGAATCCAGTACAACAAAGACGATGCCAAGGTTGCAGCCACCAACTGGCTCGCCACATATGCGGGAACCTGAGACCAAGGAAAACGGCCTGTGCTTGCAAATGCAATCGTTACCGCGGGATTAAAATGCGCACCTGATATGTGACCGGTCGCATAAATCATCACCATCACCACAAGGCCAAACGTAAGCGATACCCCCACATGGCCCAGGCTTCCACCCATGCTGGCATTCACCATGATGGCACCGCAACCCGCGAAGACCAACGCAAAGGTCCCAATGCCTTCTGCGACCATTTTACGAAGCAGTTGCCCACTCATCGTGTACCCCAAAGTCAATCAGTGGGAACCGTCTACTCAATATACCCAAGGGCGCGCAACTGCTCTTCTTCCGCATTCGAAATCTTGGCCTTCTGCTTGATGCCAATGTCAATGTATGAAGCCTCAAAATACGCTTCCATCTTCTTCTTTATAGACGCCACCAACTCCGGGTTGGTCTTGGCGATGTTCGTTGTTTCTTCTGGGTCTTTGGTCAGGTCATACAGAAACGTTTTCTTGGCATTAAGACGGGATGTGATCAGGTTGTATTTTCCATCATTGAAATACATCAGCCCATTCCAATAATGAGACGACCCAATGTTCGGTCGATCTTCCTCCGTCGCTCCGTTCATCAAGGGAACCAAACTCTTTCCGTTGAGTGGACCTGTGTAGTTCACGCCAGCCAACTCCATCACTGTAGGGAAGATGTCGACCCCACGAACCTGACTGCGCACGTCAACACGGCCACTTTGGCCCGCCGCCTTGATGATCAACGGCACACGCTGATTCTCGTGGGTGGGCCAACCGTGCCACACCCGCTGTTCGGACCGTTCGTTGAACATTTCCCCATGGTCAGAGGTCATGACAAACACGGCATCTCCAAATGGTCGGTGGCCATTGTAGCGATTGATGCCATTTTGCATCCGCTGGTCATTGCTGTGGAGTTCGCCATCGTACCGACCACGCAATTGCTTCCACTGCGCTTCGCTCAACACCACTTTCCCACTGTTGACTTCACTGTGGGAGTAGTCCCCCTCTTTCTTCTTGTCCGCTTCCTTCACCATGATGTTCACATTGGGACCATTGGGGTCAGTAAACAAATCATGGATGGGGGGCGGATTGTATGGAGAATGTGGGTTTAGCCAATACAAAACGAGGAACACAGGCTTGTCGCCCGCCTTTTCCAGCACTTCTGCGACCCGGTTTTTGAAGTGACCGGACCCCACACGTTCATGCTGCATGAACCCTTGGGTATAGCCCTCTTTATAAAAGACAGATTGGGCCGTAAACAAGGCTGTGTAGTAGCCTTCATCCCGAAGCGCTTCTGCCATTGTTGTGGCTTCTTGGGGGATCTCCATCAACTCTTTTTTCGGTGCATAGTCGACCAAATGACTTCGGCTGAACAAGCCCGTAAACATGGAAGCCACACTCGGTGGTGTCCAACTTCCTGAAGCCTGCGCATTGTGGAAGACCGCAGAATTTTTGGCGATGGCGTCAAGATTGGGGGTGGTTTCCCGTTCGTACCCATAGGCAGACACGTGATCGACCCGTGTGGTGTCCCACACCACAAAGTAGATGTCTTTCTTGTCTGCAGCAAAAGCATTGCTGCCATCAAAAACACATAGAATGAAAGCCATCAAAAGACTTCGATACAGGCCTGACTTCATCGGTAAATCCGGTGTGATTGTGCGTAAGCGAACCATCAAAATATTTAGTATCACCCCAAGATACGCGACATTCGACTTCCTGTCGATGCCTCAATCACGGGCCAACCAAGTGATGATGCGCTCTAAAAAAGTGTCGTTATCTGCAAAGCTAATCGCGTAGTAGGAGAAAACTTCATTGTCGGCGACAAACACAATGCCACCCGCACCCACCTCGCTCACGGCGATGAGATCTAAGCCCTCGTAGCGTCCGATTACTTCCGCATCACCCGTGATGGTTAAAGATGAACCATTGGAGATGTACACACCGTCCACATCCTCTGTGATGGGGTGTTCGGTCAGATCTGAAACCATGTAGTACCCGCTCGATGTGCCTGTAATTTCAGCGCCAAACATACTCGCAAGCGGATTGATCGCTTCCTCATTGTAGTCCGTGGTGATGAGCAATCCGCCGCCTGCCTCCGCGTAGGCATAGAAGACATCCAGCTCATCGTCAGAAAAGCCCCATAAGGGTTCTGCCACAATCACAACGTCCCACCCGGCCAACGAATCTGCAGTGATGGGAGCATCATCCAGACGACCCCATTCTGCACCCATGTCCTCAATGATGTCGGCCGCATACCCCCACCCCGTGTAGGTGTCGTAGGCCTCTGGGTCAGACCACGTTGCCTCGCCATGGCTCAACTCAAACAACACTGTGATGAGATCTTCTCCATCGCAATCATTGTCGATCCCATCATCCACTTCTGGGGCTCCTGGATACACGGTATCCAAGCTGTCATCACAGTCTCCATCGGCTTCGCTCAGACCATCGCCGTCATCGTCGGTACAGTCTGCACTTCCATCGCCTGTAAAGTCGAAGCCTTCATCGATCACACCGTCGCCATCGTTATCCAGGCCGTCACACTCTTCAACATCCAAACAGTCGACGGTTCCATCCGCATCCGTATCCGCCGAGTCTTCGTCTGTACCACCGTCGCAGTCATTATCAATGCCATCACAGACGTCTTCTGATGCTGGACTGATGGATGAGTCTGCGTCGTTACAGTCATCAGAATTGGTGACATAGCCTTCCGGGGCATCACACGAAATGGTCGTGGTTTCACTGGTTCCGTACCCGTCGCCATCCGCATCTCGGTAGTACGTACTGCTTCCCTCAGCCTCTTCTTCATCCGCTCTACCGTCACAATCGTTGTCGACGCCGTCACACACCTCTGTCGCGCCTGGATACGCTGCAGGGTCGTCATCATCACAATCGCCCATCGCCAACGTTCTACCTTCCGGTTCGTCGCAAGCTTCCACGGCATCTTCTTCTACGCCAACTCCATCGCCATCCGCATCTCGGTACCATGTGTATTCACCATACGCACCCGCCTCGTCGATTTCTCCATCACCATCATTGTCGATGCCATCACAGATTTCTGAGTCAAAGCAGTCGGGCAACCCGTCCTCATCGGAATCGAAGCCTTCATCGACCAGACCATCACCATCGTTGTCCAGCCCATCGCATTCTTCGGCATCCAAACAATCTGCAGTGCCATCGCGGTCGGTATCTGTGAAGTCTTCATCCACCAAACCATCGCCGTCATTGTCCAGACCATCACATTCTTCGATATCTATACAATCGAGGATTCCGTCCCCATCTGCGTCGGATTCGAAACCTTCGTCAATGTCGCCGTCACCATCGTTGTCGATGCCATCACAAATTTCTTCGGAGAAATCACCCCCAGTGTCGTCCGTAGAGGGGGTTCCTGAATCGATGGTCCCGGTTGCGCCCGTGTCATCAGTGCCAGTCGAACTTGTATCGTCTGATGGTTCAGCACCCGTATCGTCGGTGGTCGTCTGACCTTCTTCATCCGAACCACTCCCACCCACTGAACTGCTTGCGGTGTCTATCGAGATGAGCTTTCCACTGCGGCAACCTGCACCCAATGCCACAATCAAAAAGCAAATAGTTGTACGCATCAAATCACCCCACAGTCCCCATGATACTCGCAAAAGCATGAAGACAGCAGAGACAACACCCTTTTGGATCACCGAGTCTGTGGATTCCAATCGCTATTTCAAAACGAACCAAACTGCTGATTTCCACATTTCCAGATTTTAATCGCACCCTTTCCGGTGAACCAAAATAGAGTTTATTCATGAATATTTTTGTATTGAGTACAGGGCGTGCAGGTTCGAAAACGTTTGCGTGGGCATGCCAACAGCTCACCAATTTCACAGCCAGACACGAACTTCGGGCGCATCAAATCGGCCCGATACGTTTCGCATTTCCAGACAATCACATTGAAGTCGACAACCGACTGTCTTGGCATCTGGGACTCTTGGCCCGACACTACGACGATAAAGATGTGTTCTACGTTCACCTAAAGCGTGATGCCGAAAAAACCGCTCAAAGTTTCTTGCGTCGGTGGAGCGCCAGCACATTTCGCGCATCCATCATCCATGCGTTTGCTCATGGAGTGGTCATGAAAGGCAATGACTGGGAGGAGTCAGAACGCATCGAAGTATGTCGATACTATGTAGACACGATCAACACGAACATCGAAGAATTCGTCAAGAACCGTCCCCATATGACTGTCCACCTTGAAGATGGGGGCGTGAGTTTTGAAGCATTCCTGGACCGCATCCAAGCTCAAGGGGACTTAGAGAAATGCAAAACGGAGTGGACCATCGTACGCAATGCTGGTCGATAAGTTCTTCGTAGACAACCAATCTTCACAATCAACGCACGGACTGGGACGTTCCTTGGAAAGAAAGACCATAGCTTTAAGGCCCCATTTGCTTCGAAAGAACCACGCCCATTTACCAAAATGGTCCCAACATTCGAAGAAAACTGTCATCTAAATAGACGTTTTTCTAAAAATAATGTTCGAAACTGGAACACTCCTGAGTTTCCCTTCGAATGAGCCATAACCACAGGCTCTCACACAGCATCACCAACGAACCAACATGTTGTAATAGCGATAGTTTTTATGATTTTCGCCTGTACGTATATACAAAAAATAAAGCATCCAAAAAGCCCATAAAGAAATGGTTTATGCTGACAAATTCGAAATTATTGTCTGTAAATGTGGGCCTGATCTAAATCCGATTGTGGGCCGGCATTGATTCTTGGACGGAAATGTTCATAGAATGCGGCCTATTCGCTATTTCGGCCGAATAATTTACAGCCTCGGAGGCAAATATGCGTTCCTCATTTTTCGCATTGTTGTGTGGAATCTTTTTAACTGCAGCTTGTGGTGGTGCTGACGAACCAGCACCAAAAGCAGCCAAGCCAGCACCTGTAAAACAGGCAGCGCCAGCGCCACCGCCACCGCCACCACCACCTCCCGCTGCTGATGCAAACACAGCCGATGCTGCAGGTACTCCATCTGGAGACTGCCCTACGGCCATGGCCGAATATGAGAAATTCGTAGACAATTACGTCGCCTACATGAAGGAAGCTTTCGACGGTAGCCCGTCAGCTTTGGCTAAAGCCCCCGAGTTGATGGCTCAAGCCGAAAAGATTGGTGGCGAACTTGCTGCTACGGAAGGCGGTTTGAGTATTGACTGCCTGAAACGGTACAACGAAATCAATAAGAAAATGACGGATGCCGCCATGGAAATGAGCGGAGCGTCCGCTGCAGACAAGGCTGACTTGGAAGAAGCACAAGAAGCTGCAGATGAAGCCCTTGAAACCTTGGGTTGTGCAGAAGAGTGCCAAAAGATCACGGATCCCACCGCGATGCTTGCATGCCTCCAAGGATGCACATGATTTGATGGTTCCCATGTGTCCCTGAAAATGCGGGGACACATGGGAACACTCCCACACGAGACCAGCACTCGTTGCGATACACTGCCCCCATGCATGGCATCGCTCAAACCGCGCTGATTCTCACACTGATCGCTCTCAACTCTCCCGCAGTCCAAGCACACGGTGGTCCCCAAGAGAGTCTGCAGATCTTGGCCAGTCCACAGCCCTCTGTGGTCCGTACAAACTACGGACTGCTGCGTTTCGAGTCAGACTCAGACTGGAGATGGACCTGTGAAGAAGTCGCTGGAACTGTCGAAATCACCGACTACACCATCGATGAAGACGGAAACCAGATCCTCTCCAATTACGATGGGCTGTACCGCAGTATGGACGGCTGTCAGTGGGATCTCGTTGAAAACGAAATCAAGGGAGGCTTCGTCACTGACCTTGAAGTCGACGATGGCCGTATATGGGCAACAACTGGACTTTCAGGTTCAAACAATGGACTGTGGTTTTCCGAAGACGGTGGCCTCAGTTTTTCATTGGATTCAAACTTTGGAACGGACAGTGAAATTCGCAGCGTCAAACACCAAGGCGATTGGCTGTGGATCACCGGCTGGACAGATGACACCCCTTGGGCGGCACACAGAGAAACATCTGACGACCCCTGGACCAGACTATATTTTGAACACGAGGACAACTCCATTGGGTCCATGTCCGTACATCAGGTCGAAGAGAGTGGAAATGCTTGGGTCGTGCTTTCCCGTGAATCAANCGATGAGGTCTGGGAGATCACGCCNANTGGTNNTTTNCANCTCCGNTTAAGTGCCAACNCAAAANTTGAAGCCATGTTGATCCACGATGATCTGGGAATTGTCGGCACAAGGGATGAAATCGCCTGGCAGTCAGTCGATGGTGGCGAAACATGGACGGAACACACAGAGGTTCCCCATATGGGGTGTCTGTCGATTTCAAGCGACCTCATCCACATCTGCTCACACAATTGGAGAGATGGTGCAGCCGCCATGGCAGCACCCCATAGTTTAAAGCCCTTAGACGAGTGGGAATGGTCTCCCACTCTTTGGTACGGCGATGTACGCGCGATGGAAAGCTGTCCCGAGGATAGTACGGTCGCGAACCGGTGCGAGCCACTGTGGTCTCTTGTTGTTCCTGCAGGAGGGTACAACATAGATAGAGACGAAGACACAGGCTCTCATACGAACCCAAACAAAGGGTGCGGTGGTTGCGCGCAAACCCAACCCTTCAGCAACTGGGTGTGGTTGCTTGGCTTTCTGGTATTGCTCGTAAAAAGACCCCACGGAGGTCGTGGTACAGTCATCCAATAGAACCTTTGGGTTCTATTGGAGCGACGATGACCAAGATTTCTCTGGTATTTGCCGGGCTGCTTTCGTTTGGCTGCGGCAATGACAAAAGCAATGTCTCAGATGGTGACGACACAGGGACTCCCACGGGACCCACATACCACCAAGACATCGCACCCCTTCTCTCCACTCACTGTTGGGGCTGTCACACAGAAGGTGGCATGAACACCCAAACCCTCTTCGATACACCAGAAACTGCACAAATGTACGCTCCCATTATTGCCAGCATGGTGGACTCTGCATTGATGCCACCATTTTATGCAGCCGAAACGGATGAGTGTCCAAATGATTGGGGCTGGAAACATGACCCCCGCATGACCGAAGAAGGTGAAGCTTTGTTGATGGAGTGGGCAGCCAATGGTGGACCCATTGGAGATGGTGCAAATCCAGCACCCATCGAACCTCCACCCAATACACATTTGACCAATGCCAGTACAACAGCACACCCAGCGGGCAAATTCACAACAGCATCCAGCGAAGTCGAGGCAGACCAATTTGTCTGTCTATCGATCGATCCAGAACTGACAGAAGACACATGGCTAAACGCCTTTGAAGTACTCCCAGACAACACCAAAGTCGTCCACCATGTTCTCACAGGAATTGACTACACAGGCGCTTCCGCGACCTATGCAGACGACAACGGTGTCTACGAATGTTTTGGGGGCTTCAATCCTTCAAGCGAGTCCATCGACGCAACATTCATCGGGGGCTGGATTCCAGGAGCAGGACCCATAGAATTTCCGGAAGAAAGCGCGCTGCGGATGCCTGCAGGATCGCGGATCGTGCTGCAAATGCACTACCACACAACCGTGGAACCCCAAGATGACGGTACTGGAGTTGCACTCCGATTCAGTGACACTACGCCCGTACGAGAAGCCTATGTCGACTTGTACGGGAATGCTGAAGAACAGAACCGGGATGGGTCCGGGCTACAGCCAGGCCCGAACGACGACGGAGATCCCGCCTTTCACGTTCCGGCGGGAGCCACAGATCATACGGAAACCATGATCTACAAAATGGACACACCCATAGATCGCAATAGCCAAGTATTCCTGATTGCAAACCACATGCACTTTGTCGGACGAGACATGAAATCGTCGATTCTNCACGGCACCAACGCACCCGANCCGGNTACGGANTCATGCNTGGTACAAACNCCCTTTTGGGANTTCGATTGGCAACAATTCTATTTCTACGACACAAGCGAANCGGCNCCNAACATATGGCCNGGCGATGAACTTGAACTCCGGTGTACTTTCGACAATGTCAGCAGCAANCCGGGTGTTGCCCGAGCCCTTGCAGATGCCGGACTATCATCCCCTGTTGACGTGGGGATTGGAGAAGGATCTTTAGATGAAATGTGCATTGCCGTATTGGGACAAGTCTTTGATGTTCCCCTGCATGTGGAAAACGAAACCCACACAGGTCGAAGCGATGTAACTGTAGACATCGAAGGTCTACCGGTCGAATGCGACGGACCGGTCAGCATGAAGGTCGATAGTCCTGGTGATGTGAATGTTGTGGCAGCCTGTGGTCTGGATGTGGCCGATCCACTGATCACAATGGAAATGTCCGTAACCGGAACCATCGATGATTCAGGAACCGCCACTGGAACAGGACTCATTTCGGTACTGGGATTAATCGACACAGCCACTTTTTCATGGTCAACCACAGTGAATGAAGGAACTCTGGAGATTCCTGTGTCCGCGACCGGAATATTCGACGAACTGAACGTTACAATTGAAGGTGTCCTGCAAGCATCACAGGTCGAATAAAGTGAGCAATCAACCAGCCGTTGATTCATCATAGGCAGAAAACGGCGCAACCTCCGCCATTTCATCTTGCATCAACGGACACACTCGCCATTGCTGAATTCGACGCTCCACGTCTTTCCACTTCATGTCAGGAGACACCGTGATTCTCCGAATCGCAGTGGCTGAGGTTCCAGGTCCATTGATCCCTTCTGCCACCGTCAACATCCCTTCGAATCCAGCCAGGGCTGCAGTACCGATAAGCGAATTGTCGTACTGCCCGAATGGCCAGGCAATGTAGCGACTGTTCTTGCCCGTCTCGGCATACAAACGATTTCTACAAGACGCCAAATCTCGCCTACGCCAAAGCGCATGTTCCTCTACCGTATTGTCGGTACCTTTCGCTACATACACACCCTTTTCATCACCATCGGATGTATCGATCTTGCGATGGGCGTCGTAGCTATGACACTGCAAATCAAACCGTCCTGTGCTGGCCAATTCCCGTGCCTCATCCCAGTTGAGAAAACGATCAAAAGGGTGATCTAGGTGTGTCACAATCAAAAACAACACCGCCTGTAGGTCGTATTTTTCCATCCATTCTGGCAGCTTTTGGTAGTGCTGTTTCTTTCCATCATCGAATGTCAAAATAATGGGCTTGTCCGGCATATTTTGGTCAATACCTTCGATCCACCTATCCAACTGTTCAAGAGAAATGGATGAGTATCCAGACGCATTAATCTGACGAAAGTGGTCTTCCACTTCTCGGGAATCCCCCTCAGTTTCAAGCTGGTGGTACACCAAAACAGGAACCGCATCTTCTGGTTCCAAACACTCGTCTGCTGACTTCAGCCTGACCCGATCTCCAACGGAAAACCGCTTCAAGTAGGTCGCAGCTGTACCACTTCCACTCAAAATGTAGCCAGAACCAGGAATCGGTAATTCCATGGTGCTTCCATACGGACGAACAGCCGAAACCAATCCATTTTCGATCGCTATCTCGGCACCAAATTCGCTCTGGCGACTCATTGGTCCATGCTCACTTGTATAGATGACCAACTCATCGTTTTTTCGCGTCTTGTTTCGCTTGTTGACGATACGTCCTTCCGTCCCAGAAGGTGCCACCACCACCAAGTTTTCACCCAGAGGAATCTGTGCGCTACTTGGTTTGGAGATGACCTCATCCACTTCAGCCACAACCCGTTGTATGGACTGTTTTCCAATAGAAATACCATCCACACTGACTGTGCCAAAACGAGCTTTCAGCTCAATACAAATCTGCACATGAACCGCATCTTGGGGTGGAGATAAAACACGTGTAAAGGTTTTAAACGACCGCTTTTCCTCCGCGCTTACAATCAGACGAACGGGTCGTTCAGACCCCTGCCCAGAGGTCATGGTTCCATCCGGACCGAAAAAGCGGGCGGACACATTGGCAAACTTATCTTGCGCGCGCAGGGTGTTTTTCCAGCGACCGGACACCTCTACAGGGCCGTCCACGTCGAACTTCTGTTTGATGCAAGCAGAAGTTTTGGTGAGTTCTTCAAATTCACCTTCAAGACTTGCCTGACCTTCGACGAGTCCCAAAGAGTGGACCATCCCTGTTCTAGAAAAAACGACCCATGCTTGCTGTTGCATGGGCAGAACATTCTGAGCGGGTGGCACAGCCGGAATCTCGTCTTCAGGCTCCACAACTGGTTCCACGACGGTCGCATTCAACGAGATTGCAGGCTCCGGATCCAAACCCTCAATGCGATTGGCATCGATCCGTTTTTCCAACACGAACAGGGAAAGGATTACGAAACCCAAAACTGTAATGACTAAACCGAACTTCTTCATGGGCTACCCCAACCGAAAATTCTCCTCATTTTCAGGGATCGGATCTGGGCACCCAAGACCTAAGACCTGGCCAAAAAATGTCTGTTAAACCACACTAAAATGCGTTTTAAAGAGGACATCCATATGACGGGAAATGAAGAGGCGATCACACACGCGATCCGTGAATTATCTGACCGCGATGTCTCGCTCGCTGCGCTGATTCAAGAACATGGACCCTACAAACCCAGACCCAGCAAACAGCCAGACATCTTCGCTTCTCTCTCTAGATCCATCATCTACCAACAACTCGCAGGAAAGGCTGCCGCATCGATTCATCTGCGTTTTACGGAGCTATTCTCCGATGGCGTCACACCACAGGAACTCCTCAAGCTCGACATCGATACCATCCGCAGCGCTGGACTCTCCAACGCCAAAGCCAAAGCGATCATTGATCTGGCCACGCATGTCCATGAAGGGCAACTTAGTTTGTCGATGATTCAAGACTTGAACGATGAAGCACTGGTCAAATCGTTGGTTCGTGTTCGTGGGATCGGCCCCTGGACCGCACACATGTTTATGATCTTTGAGCTGGGTCGATTGGATGTATGGCCCACTGGAGACTTGGGTGTCCGCAATGGATTTGGAATCGCATTTTGTGATGGCGAAACACCAACTGTAAAGGAGTTGGCGAAACACGGGGAACCGTTCAAACCCTACCGTTCCATCGTTGCTTGGTATTGTTGGCGAGCCGCAGATGCAGCCAAAGAAAAGAAGCCGAACTAACGCCTATCGGTGCTGACTCATCCATCGATCAAGTGCATTGGCGAAGCGCTGCTTGTCACTCGAACCGTATGGTGGTGGGCCTCCAGTCAACACACCTCCACCCCTCAGTTCATCCATAAAGTCCCGCATGGCCAAACGGTCTTTCACATTGGCATGGGTCAACTCCTCTCCACGAAATCGAAGTACAGTTCCACCCGCCTCAATGACCCGAGCGGCAAGTGGAATATCTGCCGTCAAAACCAAGTCACCTGGCTGACAATGTTCTGCGATGTAGTCATCCGCCACATCCATTCCGCCGGAAACCTGAACAAAACGAAGCTTCGGCAGTCTCGGAATCATCTGGAAATGGTTTGCCACCAATACAACTTCAAGCCCCACACGAACGCCGGCTTTAAACACCACCTCTTTGCAGGCTTTGGGGGCGGCATCACCATCCACCCAAATCGTGGGTCGCGGTGTTTCAGGCTTGGAACCATCTGTCATACAAAAGGCTAACCGGCCAACGGCTAATGCTCGTGTATTGGGTGCGTGATTTGACCCGCCATACCGCGTGGACCCTGTCTAAACAGAGAAGCCACAATCAGAACGCCAAGACACAGCAGACTCAATTCAGCCCATGGGTCGACGACATCACTTGTATGTTCATGCAGGTCGAACAAAATCTGGATGGCTTGTCCATCCAACCACAGTCCCGCAAGCAGTCCAGCCCCGGTTACCACGGAGAGAACACCCCACGCAGCAGCTTTTCCATGCAGGCGTTTTAGCACCCGAAAGGTGGCTGTATTCGTGGCAGGACCCACAATCAAAAACGTGAGCGCGGCACCAGGACTCAGCCCCTTGTGGATGGCCAAAAGAGCCACGGGAATCGCACCGGAAGTACAAACATAAATTGGAATCGCCATCAGACCGCACAGGACAATCACCCATGGTGATGAAAGCGCCGCAAAGGCTGTGTCTGAAATCAATGGCTCAAACCACGCAGCCAACAGCAAACCCGCCAACACCCATGGCATCGTATGGTCAAACAGTTCAACCAAACTGAAACGGAAACCATCCCTCAACCGCTCTTTCCATGCTCCACGCTGCGAAGTGGTTTCTTCAGCAGTCGATTCCACTGGGACCGAAATAAAACGACCCACACATTGGCCTACAACAACCGCCACAAACACGGCTGCGGCCAGCCGTATAACGGTGAATTCAACACCAAGAAGAGGCAATGAAAACAGAAAAGCATCCAGGCCTAAAGCCGGCGCTGCAATCAAAAAACCCAAAGCGGCAATGGCGGGGACACCCCGTTCAATCAGACGCTTATACAAAGGCAAAACACCACATGAACTGATGGGAAGTGGCAAACCAAACACCGCACCACGAAAGGCACTGGACAAACCTTGGCCGTCGGCCAACCAATGGGTGGGTGCAGGCGGAATGCAAGCCACCAACAATGCGGCCAGGAGATAGGCCGCCAACAACATTGGGGCGCCCGCCAGGGCCATCTCCACAAAGGCATGCATCATGCTCACCGTTGCATCGCCGTGGTCGTGCCCTGTGGTCGACAAGAGCGTAAATGCCGTCACAGCCACACCCACCATCGCTCCAGCTGCCGGCCACAAAGTGGTGGTGTCTGTCTTGTAAGTATGACGATGCAAATCGACTTCTGCCGTCACAGGATCTGGATCAAGGGTGGGTTCATGATGAATGTGGGCATGAGCATGGTGGTCATGCTCAACATCCGTCTCTGTATACGAATGCGTCTCGCACTCATCACCATGGGCATGATCGTGATGCGTACAGTCATGCAAATGATGAGAGAACACCACATGCAATAAAGATCCGCCCACCATCGCTTGCAGCCATATCGCACCATTCCCATGGAGCGCCGATGACAGTTCACCACCACCCCAAAAACCCAGAACTGTGGTCAAAACAAGAACGATTACAGCCGCCCACGCCCATTTGGCATTGGAATCTCTGCGAATCATGGAGTACAAAATCAAACCAACCGGCAATCGGTGGGCCGCTACAGCAAGCCCCAAAGCCAAGGCGTCATCTGTGGATGCATGCACGAGAGCAGCACTCTCCAATGCAGCATGAGGAATCAGCCCAATCAATAAAAGCAATGCAGCAAAGCGGGTACCTGCTTGCCCTGCGATGCGGTCAATCAATGAAGGAAGCACCATGCCTGCGACAGCAAACACAACAGCGATGACTCCCCCATGAAGAAAGGCTTCAGGCAACAAATGTAAAACGGCCAGACCACCTACGGTCACCAAGGCAAACCCATCAACCGCACCCAACTCGTGCTGTGCTTCTTCCTTCAGTTGCAACAGCAGCGGTCCCGCAATCAAGCCCAACACCGATGCCATCAACAGTACTGTGATCAACATGGGTTGTTTCCTATAAAACGTTCACAAACCAGACATGTCCTGCAAACCAGGAACAACGATCATTGGGTTCAGAAATGACCGTAGCGAAAGCGACGATACCAGTCGAGTAAATCTCGATCATCCCCCCCGTTAAAAACGACGACTGGCAAGCTCGGGGTTACCTCAAGGCCATACCCAGCAGGGGTCGCTTACGAGATAGCCAACCCACCTTTCACGATGTTTGGTGAAGATATGGACCAGATCAGGAACCCAAACGACACCATTACCGGAGGGATTGACATCCACGTCGTATTTCGTGATTCCGAAGCGCGCGCTGCCTCTACATTGTTTGACCAATTTCTAGTATTTGTCGAAGAAAACAACATTCAGCACAATCGCCCCCTCCTGTTTTCATCTCCTGTTGGACCGTGGCCCTGCCCCATGTGGCAAGTACTCCTGCCCAACAGCCCTCAACTTGACGCTGATCTGGGAAAATGTGTTCGTTGGCTNATGATCAATCGAGGAGATCTTTCGGTCATGATCCATCCCAATACCAAGGTAGAAGAAGGCCATGGTGGAAGCGTTGAAGACCACAGCAAAAACACNGCATGGCTCGGCCCTCCGATCTCTCTGCTTCTCAATGCGCTGTAGCCACGCACTTTNTGTTGGCCATGCGTTAGCTGGAGCGCAGGAGATGCCTCATGCCACTCACNCCACGTCTATTGACTCGATTTGATGATGTCTTTTTTGCCTATGACAAGCCCGCGGGCATGGCAGTGCATCAGAACGCAGAAGGCTTACCCAACCTGGTTTCCTGGCTAAAAGCGCAGCGCGCTCTNCCAAGAGACCTNAANCCCGGCCACAGGCTCGACCGTCCCACATCCGGNATTGTGCTGTGCGGTGCTGGAAAGAAAGCACGAGCGCGCATTGCNGAATGGTTGGGGGAAGGGTCCGACAAACAGTATTTGGCACTGGTCGCAGGCACTCCTGAAGTCAATGAAGGATTGATCGACAGCCCCNTGTACGACGCACGTCGAAAACGCGAATTGGAAGCCAANACAATCTATACGGTNCGGCAACAATTTCGTGGCTTTACATTGTTGGAACTAAGCCTTGTAACAGGACGAAAACATCAACTTCGTCGNCACCTTGCAGCCGCAGGGCTTCCCGTGGTCGGCGATGATCGCTACGGTCCNGCAAAACCAAAACGAATTCCAGGCTATCCAAACCGCCTGTGGCTCCATGCGTGGAAGCTCACCTTTGCCGATCGCAGCATTGAGGCACCGCTGCCATCCGATCTGGCACAACATCTGGCTGAAATCGAGGGTGAACTCGCCCTCGGTACAACAGCCCCTACTATTCATTCAGAAGAATAGTCCACAAAAGCCACCCTGTGTGCAAGGTCACAAGTTCCGTGATCAACCAATCGGGATAGATACACTCGGTCTGAGGAGACCCCATGAAAGTCGAATGCTTCACTGTAGGTATGTTCTCTGTGAACACCTACCTCGTCACCGATGAGGCTACAGGAATTGCTGCTTTGATCGACACCGGAGAAACGGACGAGTTGGTCCGTCGCATCAAGGCCATCGATCCAGCCCCCAATGTGCAGATGATTTTACTGACCCATACGCACCTTGACCACGCGGGCGCATTGACCATGCTGCAAGAGGAATGGGACGTTCCCACCTATATGCCAGCCGATGATCGCCCCTTGTTTGAGACCCTTCCATTTCAGGGTTCTGGTTTTGGCATGCCTCATTTGAATCGCCCCATGGGTCGCATCGATCACGAAATTGTTGATGGTGACACCATTGCACTTGGAGAAACCACCCTTCGATTCATCTCCACACCCGGCCACACCCCCGGGCAAGGCTGCTACTACGACGACAATGACATCATCGTCGGAGACACCTTGTTTCAAGGCAGCATCGGAAGAACAGACTTCCCGCTAAGCGACCCCAAACTCGCCGTTGAAAGNCTGCGGAGACTGCTGGATTTGCCNCCACATTTACGAGTACACAGCGGTCATGGCCCCATGACCACACTCGCCCAAGAACTACAAACAAACCCATTTCTTGCCTACATACGAGAAGAACGGGGCCTTCCTCCNGGACAACGGATTCGTTGGGCGCCCGGAACATAAATCTATACACAGCGTGCAAGCGCATCGATGGAAACAAGCAGAGGTTGTGGCATGAAGCGGAGCGGCGCAGACATCTTGGAACGATGGTTGCACAATCACAGACCGATAGANGAATACGAAAAGCAGTGCGTAAGTAAAATTTTGTCTGTGCTTTCAGTTTCGGATNAATGTTTTTCCAAACAGTATTTTAATCCAGGTCACATCACAGCATCCGCTTTCGTGTTGTCCCCCAATGAACAAGATCTACTGCTGATTTCACACCGTGATTTCGGACTGTGGATGCAACCGGGTGGTCACCTAGACCCAAACGATCCAGATCCATTCGAAGCGGCAAAGCGCGAACTCAAAGAAGAGACGGGATTGTGCNAGGTCAAACAACCCAAGTGGGCGCCCGGAATTCTTGATGTGGATATTCACAATGTACCCGCGGGCCTAAAACGNAATGANCCAGCCCATCACCACTTCGACATCCGNTTCGCCTTTTCGGCTTCATCCANAGAGGTAAACGCNGCAAGTGATGCCAAAGAGGCGCGGTGGTTCAATATCGATCAACTGATCCATGACAANTCTGGCGACGCATCGGTTCGAAGAGCAGCAACCCGACTACAAAAACTCGTTTCAAGCCAACCCTAAAGGTCNGCCAATACATCNACCCCNTGGGTCTTGGTTTTTACCTTGCTGTACACCTTTTCCACCACACCTTCTTCGTTGATCAGAAAAGAAGATCGCAAGATGCCATCGAACTCACGGCCCATAAACTTCTTGGGNCCCCAAGCGCCGAAGGCTTCCACNGTTTCNCCACTCTCATCGGACAACAGGCGATAGGGAAAGTTCTGTTTGGTCGCAAAGTTCTTTTGGCGCTTCACCGAATCTTTGCTGATCCCCAATATCTCCACATTTGCATCAACGAATGCCGCGTGGTTGTCACGAATGTTGCACCCTTCTGCAGTACACCCNGGCGTACTGGCNTTTGGGTAAAACCANACNAGGACCTTCTTGCCCAGAAAATCCGTCAATGAAACCGTATTCCCATCNTGATCCAACAACGTGAACCGTGGTGCCGNATCTCCAACNCTCAGCATGTCTATGCCTCCATCTTTAGGATGTTCAAATAGCCAACTCATGATTGATGTTCAATCCATCAGCAGAATCGACATGGACCCCAAAGACACGAATAAGTGGGTTCACCCATCAGAGTCCTGCTCTATAATCGACGGTATCCACTTCGTATGTGGGCATACTCTATACGAGCATTTTCAATAATTGAACGAGATTGTAGTCAGGTGTCAGATGCGTACATTGTTCCTTTCGTTGTTTCTTTTTGGCTGTCCCAGCTACCCCAAAGCCGACAAAGGTAATTTTGAAGAGGTGACCACACCCGAGCCTACCGACACATCAACACCACCGTTGGATCCGGAAGACACCGCTGAACCCGACCCACCGGTTGAGTCCGGTCCTTTGGGATCTTGGTCCGACTGCAAGGGTGAAATCACTTTGACCGAAAATAGTTACTCCTGGTCTGATTCNGTCGACGTCTGCGAACTTTCNGGNGAAGCGCTCTTCTCGGANGGAATNCTTACACTCAACACAGACAGTTTCGATGGGTGTGANTCGATTCCTTGGTGGCTNAATATNTTNGAAGAGGGTCCTGCATCGTTTGTGACAGGCGTAGGAGAAACNCGNCTCACCTTTATTCCCACCATTCCCGTCGAAGCCGGAAGAGTCGCTCAATTCACATCCGAACTCACAGTGGAACAATGGTCTCTTACATCCGATGAAGGCAACAACAGTTTGTTTCGATTGTGTTGGACCGCCGATTCAGCGTTCTTTGGCGGTCGGTACAAGGCCCTGGATGATGCTTGTGACTTCCTCTCCTGTGGCGGTACCATTTTCGGCGTCGAACGAAGTGATGACGGAGAAAATTGGCTCACAAAATGTAGCGGCCATTGCCCTTGTACTGGAGTCGTAACTGTCGACGAACGTGGCGATGACGAACTCATCGGGCATTTCAATGGTTCTAACTGCGCGATCACATTGTCGGGTACATACACTGGCGTTCCATACCCATAGCCAAGCTCATTTTTAGTCTACCGAGACTAAAACTCCGGGATATTGCTTCCATGTGTAGTCAAACACGGGGGGCGCCATGTTGTACTGGACATTGGGAATCGTAGGGTCGCTGATCGGTGTTTGGGCCGGCTACACCCACTTGTATGAAGGGGGTTTGGATGAACCTGCATACAGTGTGGTGGATCAGATAGGAGACTTTGAAATTCGACAATATGAGACCTTCATCATCGCATCTACCCAACCGGGAAAGACTGGTGATGCAGGTCTAAACTCTGGATTTCGCATTCTCGCTGGATACATTTTTGGTGGAAATCAGCCGAACGAAAAACTGGCCATGACAGCGCCAGTCATCCAACAAAACAAAAAAGGTGAGTCCATCCCCATGACCGCACCGGTTGTGTCTGCACCAGACGATATGAGCATGGCTTTCGTTATGCCTCCAAACCGAAGCCTTGAAGACTTACCGATTCCAAACTCATCGAAGGTACAACTGACCGAAGTAGATTGGGGTTTAATGGCCGTCACTCGTTTCTCAGGACGAGGGAAACAAGCTCGCTTCAAAGCCGCCGAACAAACCCTGTTGTTGGACATTGAACGTGCCGGAAAGTCCCCTCGTGGACCTGCACTTTACGCGCAATACAACTCGCCTTCTGCATTCCCTCCACTGCGTCGAAACGAGGTACTAATCCCCATCGCCACCGATTAAATCGATATCGAAGCGGCAGATTCACATGGTATAAATATCGAAGCGAATGGCCATGGGGGTGGGATGTATTTCAAAGCATCGATTCTATCGATTTTTCCGTTGCTTTTGTTTAGTACGAAATCAATGGCTCACAAACCATCGTATGCCAACGATCACAGCAACCAAGAACTCGCCTTTGAAGTCGAGGATGCTGATATTTCTATCGTTTTGTATGCTGAAATGACCTGCACAGAAGAGACCCTGTGGCTGGAAGTGGAGACTGAAGATCGGGAAGAAATTTGGGTCGAACTCGGCGTTCCCCAAATCGATCGATTGAGCGATTACCGACCGAGTTTGGCCATCGTTGGAAAAGGTTTTCCTGAAGCTGATCTTCCATTTGATCTCCCATCTGGAATGGGTGCGACCGTTATCGACACATCCGAGGTCACAGAACCCACCGATTTCTACGAACCATACACGGGTACAAGTTCGTGGATTTTATTCAGCGGGTGGGTGGATGTACCTGTAGAAAGCACGGTGTATCTGGTGGCTTGGAATCCGGATGAGTTCACAGGAAAACTGTGGGTTGCCATCGGTAAGGTCGAAGACTTTTCGGATGTGAGCATCGACGAGTTCACCTATTGGCGAGAAGCAACTGCCGCCTTCCACGAAGTAGGAGACTTGGAAGAACATGTAGAACTCGACTGTTCTTTGGTCGCGGACGACCCTGCACCAAGCACCAAGCCCAGCACATCGAGCAAGGGATGTTTCACGGCATCGCCAACGCACGGGAAATGGGTTTGGTTGGCCATCTTCGGGGTGTTGTGGAGAAGACAAGGCAAACATCAGGACCCATCGGATCGAAAGCAGTGACATTGCTTGAGCAATTGTGGGGCAGTCAACATGAAAAACTGCACACAGTTGGTACGGTCTTACTGGGATTAAGCTTGGTCTCTTTTCTCGCACTCCGTCCTCTGTCAAAAGAGGAATCGCTACTCGTGTTCTACCTCTTTGGGTTTGGATGCGGGATGATCGGCTTCGCCTGCCTGAAAAATGCNTGGTGNCGNTGGAGAACCGGTGAAGACACCCTGATTTTACTTCGCCGAAGAGGCACAGAATANCCGGTTCGACGTGTTTCAATTCATNTNTTTGGAAGGGANCTATGCTGGGAAGGGCGGGTCGCCCATGTGGATGTAGGTACCTTTAGCCTCACAACACTGGACCCGAATCTTGTGCCATCACCGGGCACATTGGCGGGCCGAGCATATGGATTGTTCCGCGCGGCATATTGGACTTGTTGTTCCTCCATTACATTCCAAGCAGTTTTCGGTTTATCCGCGTTCTTGTACGGACTGTGGCTCATGACATTTCTGCAAACCTACATGTACTCCAACATCTAAGTTTTTCGGCTCAAACTCGTTTAGGGTCCACGTTCAATGCCCATCAAACCCACACAGATACGACAGGTTCAAGGTGTTTATGCCCCAGGCCCTGAACATTGGGTCGGCGAT
>PALY01000075.1 GCA_002707085.1 Deltaproteobacteria bacterium | reverse complement strand
GGAACAGGCAACGCGCTTGCACATTGGCTTGGAAGCGGGCGACCCGTAACTGACCTTCAACGATGGTCGGATGGACAGGTACACCGGAGCGTATCGCTCAGTATGGTGGAAGCCGAAGGCACTCTGTTTCCTTTCGCGGGCCTGGGCACAGACGCTGCGGTATTGAATGACTACAACGCCATCAAGAAACAAGCGCATGGCCGTTGGTGGCAGCGGTTCGCCAAAGGTCTTCCCGGCTACCTTATCGCTGGGTACCTAAAGACCGTACCCAATTATTTGCGCCGCCCCACCCAACACGTCACCATCACGAACCTTGGACGGCCTGCGTTCCGGGTCGATTCATTGGGACGCGAAGTTGGGCGACCAGTCCCCAACGGAGGCGTTCTCTACGAGGGACCATCCAGCGCTGTATGTTGCGGGACCATGCCGTATTACGGCTACAAAATGAAAATGTTCCCCCACGCAAATAACCGTGCTGGACGTTTTCAGTTGCGCCTGGTGAACATGGGTCCACTTCGGATGGCCTGGAGTCTTCCAAAGGTATGGAAGGGCCACTCTCCTGAAGGCATTAATGACTATTACGTCGATAGGATTCGCGTACAATTCAACGATGCGATGCCATACCAACTTGGTGGCGAAGCCATGGGATACCGGAAGGAAGTCACCTTCTCTCTTGCATCTTGCCCGGTCACACTTGTTGGCCAAGCATAAAAGAAGAATGCATGAAGTAGTGTTCGGCGGTACAATATGTACATCATGAGATTTATCGCCCCCATACTCTTCGCTTCACTGATCGGGTGCAGGCCGGCTGAAGCGCCAGGCGAACTCGATCAGCTTACTGGCTTCCTTTTTGTTCATGCTCAAGACGAGGACCCAGACGAGCTTGAAGCCGGGTTTGTTAATTTGCGTGCCTGGATGGAAGACAACCTTGAAGAAACCAAGGAGGGCTTCACGGTCAACAACCTGAGTCAAGAAGAAGCCAACGACCTGGATGCGTGCAGTAGAGACATCACCGGACTTATTGGAGCTGCTGTCGCATCTCAAAGCAAGTACAAGGTCAACCCTGTGGTCGGCGTAACCGTTGCAGGACCCACCACAGAAGTATTTGAAGGCTTCCTAAGCTATCAACGTGAAAATGTTCTAAACGATGCCGATTGTTTTATGGACGAAGATTGCGAACTGCACCATTACGACACGTTCGCAGTAAAGCAACTACCACTTAATATTCAGGCATCCACCAACAACCGCACCCAACATCGCTGGGTAGAAACAGACGAAGGTTTGGCGCACATCTCCCGTAGCTGGCTGATGCAGCCACTGAGCGCGAGGCCCTCTTGGCTGAAAGTAAGGCAACAGTTCTACCTTTCGGCAACCATCCCCTGGAAAGGTGGAGACTCCATCCGGCTGCAGGCGATTTGGGCGATTACCGAACTGGGTGACGCACCCGTCCCGGAGTCCACAGCACTCAATCTCGCCATCGGCGAGATGCAGAAGGAAGCTGAAATCGTCGAAGCGTGGCTGGATAACCAGTAGAATGTTGCTCAAGTCTGTTTAAATTTTCGGGCGCCCACACTCAGAAAGCAGCTCCGACATTGCACCGAAGTGGCCACTGTTGAGCAACAGTGGAAGCGAAAATGAAGAAAACGGGTTCTACATCTGTCTCATTCTATGTGTCGACGAGCCGCTCCTGAGTTGGTAGACACAAGGCACACTATTTTTGTGGGTATGATTATGTGGATATTCCTTGCTGCAATCTTGTCGTCTTCCCCAGCAGAAGCCGGCTGTGATTCGCTAGTCCGAAGGGCGCTCGCCTCATCGAGCACTTCCCTCCCAGCCAACTTTCGCGCCCTGGCCCGCTGTAGTCGCGACGAAGCTGAAGCTCAGTTCAACTCTTTGTTGCCTCGAGCGAAGAGCGCCGGCGCACTCGTGAATCTCTGTATGGCCGCAATAGACAGTGAAGTGTTTGGTCCAGTGTGGAAAGTGCTATCGCACGACGCTCTCGACTATGATGTCCGCGATCAAGTAGCAGAAAAAATTGGAAATAGCTGCGCAGACAAACCCAAAGTCGTCATCTTCCTAAAGGGCGCATATTTCGGACTCAGAGATATCGAATTCCAGCAATGGGACGATGCCTTGGTGGGCTGCCAAAGCCCGGATTTAGGCACTTGGCTCACAGAACAAGCTGAAAAGCCACCGAAGAGCATGTTCGACGAAAAATACAACGCCCTCCTTGGCGTTGTGGTGAGCCGAAAGGGTGTAGATGCCCTTCCTCATCTTGCCAAGGCCGCCATCAATGGAGCGAACGAAGGCCCCTTCGATGCCATCCTGATGCAAATGGAAGCTGCTGTTCGGCCCGGGATTGGTGAACCGATCCTCCCTGAATCACAAGCCAAGCTTGAAGCAGCATTGGTGGAGATCGCATCCAATGTAAACCGCGACAAAGCACGCTCTGTTGCCGACAGACTTGCCAATGCTGGGGCGCACCAAGCGGCAGCACAGCTACTGTCCAAGGTGTATCCGGACAGAGTGAGTGAAGAAGGACGGTTTACCTATGGTGCAGTCAGCATCGAACGCGCTGAATGTGACGGGCAAAAGACAGCCCTTCTCCACGTAGCGAAGGTTGACGAGTCTGGAACACGCTGGATTATCCTCAACGACGTACGCGCCCCCATGCAAGCGGTAAAACCAAGACTTAGCAAGTGTACGCCCGAAGGCGGAGACTGGGGTGTAGCAACCACGCCTGAACCCGTCGCATCAAGCAAAGACATCGACACATGGGTCGACAGCATCGAGAAACAATGGATCGACAAGGGATATGACGTATCCATAAAGAAAGAAAAGACCGTGACTCTTGATTAAATATTCTATTTTCTCTTGACATGACAAGAGAAACAAGATCAAATGAACATCAAGTGACAGTATTGGCACACCTCTTGCTTCACTATTCCCCGCTGAATTAGGAACGCGTCGCGTTCCCTACACTTCCCCGCTGATCCAGGTTCCCCCAATGGCACGTTCCCTCACCATCAAGCATGAAGAAAAACCGTCTACGTCATGGATAATGACCGGTTTTCTCGCCTTAGCATTCGCGTGGCTCGCCGCTTCCGCAATCTTTGCATCAACTGCAGATGCAACCCCAGCTGAGAGCGTACCTGTACACGCTGAGTAGATCCATATCTACTAATCGAATATTTTGATATGCGTGGATTCGGTGGAATGACCGAAGCCTTGGATTCATTAATTGGATCCGCTGGGCTTCAAATAGAACCCTGGACGATACCGGCCGTCCTTGTGGTTGGCTTCCTATTCCTGCTGCCACAAATCAAGCAGAACCAGCGCACCAACCTGGCCCGTCAGCGGATTCGCGAACTGGCACATGATGGAGGGGCAAATTCTGACAAAGAGCATGCGGCCCTTTTGGCGCTATCAAAAAACCATCCAATCACGCTCGTCGTCATTGCAGATGAAGCCCATAGGCGAGGCATGCTGTCCCTTACCAAGAAAGCCACTTTCGCTCTGGAGCAAACAGGAAAACGAACGTCCGATGTTCACCGTCTACGTTTACTGCTAAACGGTCCTGCCCCAACCCATCCAGAGAGTGAAATCGCCATCATAGAAAAACTGGTGTCACAAGGCTTAATACCGCTTGCACAAAACCGACTGGAGCGAGCGCTCCAATATTGGCCGTCCAACACCAGACTCCACGAATTATCCGACCAAATGGCCATAGAAGAATAGGCCGATGCGCCTTCGGTCCCAAGCGATCTATTGACGCGAAAATGGCCCAAACAAAACGGCCATAGATATGACCAATAGCGGTCAACCAATTTCGTTTTAAAAATCTGTGGATAACTGCTTGCCACAAGTGTCCGACCGTGTTCTGTTCGGGGTCTTGCTGCCGCGCCCTAAGAAGAGTCTTGGCCGGTGGGTTTTTACTGGGTTGGTGGAAACACCAAAGGACTGAAAACCGGCATGCCGGATGGTTTCGACATGGGAGTGACCCAAGCGCGCACAAAAGAGACTGTGCTGGTCATCGATGCGGGCGAATTGTCGTCGCGCCAGACAAAAATGGTCTTGCGAAATGCGAACCGCCAGGTCTTTATCGCTCCCACGGCTCGAGAAGCGTTGGCACACATTTCCGACGCTGCTCCAGAACTCATCATCGCAAACTTAGACCTTCCCGATCTTTCCGGAATCCCCCTTCTGGAAACCTTAAGAGATCGCGCTCCCGAAGTTCCCGTCGTTGCCGTCCTGGGAGCTGAGAATATGCGCGAAGGCGTACTTGCTGTACAAGCAGGAGCCATTGACGTATTGACCAACCCTGTCGATGCAGAAGCCCTGCACCGCGCCACAGAAAAAGCACTCGCTGAAACACGTGGAGTTCGTGATTTGGCTCGCGTCAGAGAGCAAGTCCGGGATCGACAAGGCTTTTCGCACATGCTCACGCAGAGTCCACGCATGCTGCGTGTCTTTGACCAGATCCGAGCAGTGGCCACAACGGACGCTACCGTCCTGATATTGGGTGAAACAGGCACAGGTAAGGAACTGGTCAGTCGGGCAATCCATGAAAGAAGCCGGCGAAGAGATCAGCCCTTTATCAGCATTAACTGTGGAGCTTTCACTGAAACCCTCCTTGAAAGCGAACTGTTCGGCCACGAAAAAGGTTCGTTCACAGGCGCCTCAGGACGCAGACGAGGCGTGTTTGAGATGGCGGACGGTGGCACGCTGTTTTTAGATGAACTGGGCGAGACTTCACTCAACGTACAAGTGAATCTTCTTCGTGTTCTTGAAGAGATGTGTTTCCGAAGAGTTGGCGGCCAGGAAGTTGTTCACGTTGACACACGAATTGTCGCAGCAACCAATGCGGATCTCCAAAGTAAAACGAGAGATGGAAGTTTTCGGGAAGACCTATTTTACCGCCTAAACGTCTTCCCCATCACATTGCCGCCTCTCCGCGAACGGGTGGAAGACATTCCATTACTCACTCGCCACTTCATCGATGATGCTGCCAAGGATTATGGCTTGCCCACCCCTCAAGTCAGCCCAGAAGCAATGGAGGCCATCGCCTCATTCTCGTGGCCTGGCAACGTCCGACAACTCCGCGCCCTGTGCGAGCGCTGGGTCATCGTTGCAGCAGGAAGGCCCGTCACAATCGACATGTTGCCCATTGAAATGCATCCCGGGCATTCCCCGCGCATGGACCAATACGGAACAACACCGCTGCTTACTATCGATGAAACACTCCCCATGAAGCTTGCTGTAGAACGGGCTGCTGCCCAGGTAGAAAGGACCTACTTGCACCGCTTGCTCAAGCGAAACCAAGGTCACCTCATCAATACAGCCAAGGCTGCGGGCATCACCAGACGAACCCTGTATACAAAAATGAAGTTGTACGGCCTCGATGCGACTGATTATCGCGCCTAATGATTCGAACGTTAACGCTCCCATTATTGGCTCTACTTTGGTCCTGTAACGGCAAGGGTGAAGACCCTGTCCGTGAGCCTGTGTATTTGACCGCAGGCGCTCCGATGGCAGGTGTGGCAGATGTGGCTATCGATTTCCCAATGGGCGCACCCATGGGCGGCTATAGCAACCGGTGCGATTACTTAGGGCGCAACGGCGCCATCGACAATCGACGCAGCCCTTACACCGAAGCTTGGTCATCGAGTTCCGGAATCCAAACACGCGCAAAAGCCAAAGCACTGTGGCTCACAAACGGCGACCAAGACTTGGTCATCATCAAGGCCGATGTCATCTATGCATTCGACAACATGGTTCGAACGGTAGAAAAGGAACTGTCCGACACAACAGGTCGNAACATGGAAGGCCGGGTCGTACTGACCGCCAGCCACACCCACAATGCCCCTGCGAATTATTCGGACTCCTACCACTTTTATCTCGGTGGTGATCGATACAACGAAGAGGTATTCCAGCGATTTACTTCTTCTCTTGTAGAGGTGTCTTTAGATGCATGGGAATCCATCGAACCTGCTGCCATTGGAATGGGCATCACAGAGGACTGGGATCCTGACGATCTCATCTACGCAGACAGACGCCCTGAAAATGATACTTTAAAGGTCTGNGATGACCATGTCCCCGGCCCCAAAAAGGATCCCCAACTTTGGGTGCTACGAGTCGACAATCTTGATGGACAACCAATGGGCGTCTTCTTTAACTTTGGAGTTCATGGCACATCGCTTGGAGCATCCAATGCCATGGTTTCAACGGACGCACCGGGCCATGTAGAACTGGCACTCCAAGAACACTTTGACGCTTCGGTAGTGGTGGCACATTGGCAGGGTTCCGCAGGGGACACAACACCAAAAGGAACGGACGACAATTACGCCCGTATGGAAAGCATTGGAGACTATGCGGCAGGTACAATTTTCGACCTATGGGACTCCACCCCAACGAATACACAACCCATCCTGCTGGAAACGGTCACCCAAAGTATCCAAGAAGATCTCGACACAATCCGCGTACAACGAAGCGGCGACAAAGAACTGAGCTACCTGCCCTTCCAAGTAGACCGCATCGCCGACAATATCATTTACGAAAGTGATGGCTCTATCGCCTCACCTATTGATGAATTCAATGCAGAATATGGTGGCGCTTTTTGTGGGTACGAAGAGCCGTTAGTCTCGACCGGCACCATCGGAACAACGGTCTTTCCATACGATGGCTGCATGCAGGTAGAGCTTGTCTCTTGGCTGATTGCAGGCGTATTTGACCTTGGGGCAGACTCTATCCCCCTTCCCTTGCCGTCCAGTAAACAGGCCATGACCACGGCCTCTCGGATTGGCCCTGTCGATATCCTTCAAGCAGACGGCACCACAGTCACGGATGACGTGTACATCGGATTTTTTCCTGGCGAAGTCACTCAGATGTACACCGAACAATACAAACGCCGGGCTGCGGAAGAATACGGGCTAGAGAATGTATTTGTGGTTGGCTACGCTCAAGACCACGAAGGCTATCTACTCATTCCAGAAGATTGGCTTATCGGTGGGTACGAACCCAACATTAATATTTGGGGTCCTCTACAAGGTGAACACATCATGGAAGGCAACCTCTCCATGATCTGGAGCCATCTCTCCACCACACGGCTGGAACCACAAGACCCTCATAATGAGTTTCCCGACACCGAATACGAGACCCGTGAACTCCCAACAAAGCCTCCGGAAACAACCCCTGAAGCAGGCACCCAACCCACTTCATTACCAGAAGAGGTATGGACCCCACTTGAACTCAGCCCCGAGATCATTCCGGAAAGTGTAATCCCTCGCATCCAAGGAATTGCTCAAATGGCCTGGATCGGCGGAGACCCTGGCGTGGACATTCCTGTTGTTGAACTTGAACGTTTAGAGGGCGACGATTGGGTACTGGTACGCACACCAGCAGGTCATGAAATCACCGACTCTCGACCGGAAATCATCACCACACACACACCCGACCCCCTGTACCCATGGGATGTGGCCCAAACTCACTATTGGTGGGCGGCATGGCAGGCGGTAGGAACGGGAGAGGAACGTACATCCATTCCAGAAGGAACATACCGCTTCCACGTATACGGACAAACGTACATCGGTGACTCTGATAGATGGCCATGGGAGACAACTGATTACGAAATTGTCAGTGATCCCTTCGATGTAATCCCGGCAACCATCAATGTATCGATTGGAGAGGGAACAATCCTAGCATCTCTGCCCGGCCCCTCCAATGGCTACAGACTCATTGATATTGATGGGCAGTCTCAAGGTCAAAACCCGGTACGAAATGCCTCCATCGTATGGACAATGGATGATGGCTCTACAATGAACGAACCCGCTCCAGAGGGTGTCATTGTAGATGGAAGCACTTCTTATGAACTGGAAACACCGGATGGAGCCGTTCGAGTCGACATCACGGATAGTGCAGGAAATACCGGAGGCACGGACCTTCTATGAACAAGTTCATCGCCGTCGCAGGAAATATGGGTGTAGGCAAAAGCTCCATGGTCGAGTTCTTGGGCCAACAATATGGATTCGAACCCATATATGAACCCTTCATGAACAACCCATATCTGGATGATTTCTATAAAGACATGAGCGCTTGGGGCTTTCATAGCCAATTGTATTTCCTGACCCATAAATTCAAGCTGCATATGGCGCTAAATTCCAGGGACACAACGGTCGTTCAAGACCGTACTATCTACGAAGATGCCGAAATCTTCTGCACAAACTTGTATCGTGGAAAACACATAAACAAACGGGATTACGAGACCTACATGGAGCTTTATCGCACCATGAAAGAAGCACTCCAGCCACCCGACCTGATGATCTACCTGCGGTGTTCCGTAAAGTCGATTCGGGCCCGAATACGCAAACGTGGGCGCAAATCGGAACAAGAGATTCCCACAACCTACCTGCGACGTCTGAACAGTCTGTATGAAGACTGGATTGACCGCTACGACCAATCACCGGTCCTCGTGTGGGACTCCGAACGAATGGACTACCTGACAGACATCGTCGATCGCATCGAATTCAAACGGCAGATGGAACGATTCCTCTAACGGACCCAGACCACCCCTTGTTTTCCATCCACCGTGACCAATTGGCCGTCCTTAAGCACGGTCGTCGCACCTGCCACATTAACGACTGCGGGCAAACCATACTCACGGGCCACCACCGCACCATGAGACAACATTCCGCCCAACTCCACAACGACGGCACCGACCTTTAGAAACAGTGGGGTCCAACCAGGATCTGTTGCCCTGGCCACCAGGATATCGCCTGGCTGCAGCCGCCCAGCATCTCCCGGGGATCGCAACACTCTAACAGTGCCCGTCACCACACCCGGTGATGTACCTGTGCCTTGCAATCGGATTGCGGCCTCATCCACTTCAATCCCTTTTGTTCCAATCGCAAATGTTGGGGGTTCATCACCCAAAGCCCTCCGCTCGATCTCCCTCATCCACGATTTTTTTCTTCGAATGATGCGCTCTTCAGCATCCTTGGCTGGCAACCTTTCCGCAATCAGCGCTTCTAATTCTTCGATTTGAAGAAAACGGATCTCCAGTCCAGTCATGCGCTCTACAGCCATCAGTTGCTGCTTCCAAGCCCACAACAAACGATCAAAATGGAAGCGTTGGTTTTCACGCAGAAGCAGGTATTCCTGCGTTCGTGACACCAAAGACTTCATCAACCCCTTCATCGCCCCACTGGCTGAACGGGCGCGTTGAGCCTGTTCAGCAGCCAGGGCTTCAGGGTCACCATGTTGTGCCGCAGCTTGGGCAAGTACGGACACCTGAGACAACGACTCGCTCCATCTTGGGCTAAAAATTTCCCAAGATGATGGCGCCCGGTGACCAAACTGATCGATGAATGATTCCATTGTGATCTCTTCACGCCCCAATAGCCAAAGGGCATGATTGGTACGAACAGTCCAACTGGGCTTTGTGGGTCGCAACACATCCTTTGAAAGCTGAACTTGATCACGCGCCAACAGCATGCCTTCACAAACCTGAAAAAACAGGTTTGCAAACAATAGGCTGCAAATGTGTATGCCAACATACTGAGCTGCCAGCGCCCTGCACCGGTCGGCCAACGCCATACATGCCTGCAGATCAGCGCCTTCATTCATGAGCAAGGGAAGTTGCTCATCAAGGCGCCCTAGAAATTCCTCCCAACAAGCAGGATTGGTAAAGGGATTGGCTGCAAACCGTTCCCACCTTCGACCCTTTACAGTTTCCTTTAGAACGCTCGAATAGACCCTCAAATCTGGAGCCTGACCACGCCGTCGAAACCAGCCTCGTTGCTCACCAGGCGGAAGCAACTCCATCATGAAACGAGGTGGAGGGGCTCCGGGCAACTTAAATGAAAGATACCGAAATATGGTCACATTTAGATATGGAGCAAACCGCTCCATTCGCGTCGGAGATCCGCCACCCAAATATCGCTTTTGGGTCTCTGGATACTCAATAAAACTGTGAATCAACCCGCCCATCAACGACCACCCCAACGGGGTCGCTGGTTCCGTCCAGCGCTCACCAATAAATCGACGGGTCCACAATGCTTCCCCTGTCCGGCGGACACCAACCCCGGTGGTAACGGGACGAGACTGTAGAACAACGAATCCACCATCAGAACCAAGGGCCCATTCGATGTCTTGCGGCCCTCCCAATAGCCCCTCCACCCGAAGCCCCAATCGGCACAAACGCAGCAACTCTGCGTGTCGCAGTTTTGGGGCATCCACCCGGGCCGCCTCTACAGGTACAGAAACAAGGCCCTCGGACGTCACATGACACGCCTCTTTTTGAGGCCGAACCACATCCTCTACTACATCCAATTGAATTCGAGCCAACACCCGTTGAATGGAGCGAGGAACCCGCCGGGGCCGACGAACGACATAATAGTCGGGTACCACTTCACCTTGAACCACCGGCGCAGCCTGCCCCCAAGCTGCCTCTACCGTCATCTCCCGCCACGATCCGGTAAGGGGGTTGACTGTAAACAACACTCCAGCACACCGAGACTCAACGACTGGCTGGACCAGGATGGCCAATCGTACCCGATGTATCTTTCCTGTCTTAGACCTGTAGGCTTCTGCACGGGCATCAAAAGCCGAGGCCCAGCATCGCAAAACAGCCGATTCAGTTTCATCTCCCGGATGAACACCAATCACGGTTTCAAACTGTCCAGCCCAACTCGATTCAACTCCATCTTCGTCAATCCCCGATGAGCGAACCACGAATTGCCCCCCCAGTCGTCCGCATGCCTCTCGTAGGGCGCCTGCCAACTCGGGACCGAGCCGTGTTTTCCGAATTGCATCAGACAGGCTCGGATCACCCTTTTTCGCACGTTCAGACCACCCCTTGGAATCCAAGAATGTATCGAGCTCTCCAGCTGGAATGACAAATCCTGACATCACAGACATGCCATTGGCCTTCAACTGAGCCAAAACCGCAGCCTTGCCGCCCACTATCGAGCGGTCAACTGCATTTGGACTATCAAGCGAGATCAACACATTCATACCCTGACCGTAGCGCGCCCATATGTTACCAGCCCCCAACCAAGGAGTTCAGACCATGAGTGCTACTGACGGAATTTTCTCCACCCCTCCCCCCACCAACGAACCCGTACAAAGTCATGCGCCAGGCTCGACCGAGCGCGCATCACTTGAAGTAGAGATTCAACGACAGTTGAATGAGGTCATCGACATTCCATGTGTTGTTGGCGGAAAGGAGATTCGTACCGGAAACATCGAGGAAATCACCAATCCAAGCAATCACCAGCATGTTCTGGCGAAAGCACACATGGCGGACCCTGCCGTCATTAAAGATGCCGTCGAAAACAGTCTTGCCGCACAACGTGATTGGGCTGCCATACCCTGGCAAGATCGTGCCGCTGTCATGCTGAAAGCAGCGGAATTGTTGGCCGGCCCATGGCGGGACCGCATCAATGTATCCACCATGATCGGTCAGGGAAAAACATGCCACCAAGCCGAAATTGATGCGGCCTGTGAGTTGATTGATTTCTGGAAATTCAACGCGCGATATAGCCAGGAAATCATGAGCCAACAGCCAGGCAGCAACCCTGGCATGTGGAACCGACTGGACCAACGCCCCCTGGAAGGGTTTGTTCTTTCCATTACTCCATTCAATTTCACGTCCATTGCGCTGAACATTCCAACAGCACCAGCATTGATGGGCAACGTGTCTGTATGGAAACCAGCAACAACACAACTACTCAGTGCCTGGTACGGATACAAACTGCTTGAAGAGGCAGGTTTCCCTCCCGGTGTCATCAACTTTATTCCCGGCGATGGCCCACTGGTGGGCGACCATACCCTCAAACACAGAGACCTTGCCGGNCTNCACTTTACTGGCAGTACCGGCACATTCCAGCACATGTGGTCCACGATTGGCGCAAACATTGCGGGCTATGCCACATACCCNCGCATCGTGGGNGAAACCGGTGGAAAGGATTTCATCTTGGCACACNCCAGTGCCGANCCCACGGCACTGGCTGTTGCGATTGCTCGTGGCGGATTTGAATACCAAGGGCAAAAATGTTCGGCCGCCAGCCGCGTATATGTACCCNAATCAATATGGCCCGAAGTCAGAGATCGTGCGGCAGCCATGATCAATGANATGAAGATGGGTGANGTCACTGATTTCAGTAATTTCTTGGGGCCAGTGATCGATTCNCGCGCGTTCTCAAAACATTCCGANTATTTGAANCTNGCAGCCCAAACCGGGAAGGTCATTACTGGAGGNACCGCCGACGGAAGCCGCGGATGGTTNGTGGATGCAACCCTTGTGGANGTCGATGANCCNAAAGCNCGGNTGNTGCAGGAAGAAATNTTCGGNCCAATCGTAACGGCCTATGTATATGACGACGCAAAGTGGGAAGAAACCATCCAGCTCGTGGATACGACCAGCCCCTATGCNCTCACNGGCGCCGTCTTTGCCAACGATNGATATGCGGTCAATCAAGCNTTGTCGGGACTGAGGCAAGCTGCAGGAAACTTCTATATCAACGATAAACCGACNGGTGCCGTCGTTGGNCAACAACCCTTCGGTGGGGCNAGAGCNAGCGGTACGAACGACAAGGCNGGNAGCATNCTNAACCTTCTCCGCTGGGTCTCCCCTCGCACGATCAAAGAGACTTTCAANCCTCCACATGACTGGAAGTATCCATTCCTAAGTTAAGCGTTGGCTTGACAGTCGGTAGAACCNAGATAAACTGTCTTCAAGAGATGCCCANCACCCGTTGGACGTCAATGGTCAAAGTCCCTCTAAGGGCGCCCTACAGAGANTCTATNNTCTGTGNGGTACTGGCCAACATCCTGTCCATCATGAGTGATGGGCCACCTCAACCTTCCGTATTGCCCTCCTGGGCAACCGCGACCAGCCTATAGGTCGCACAACCCCGATCCAGCCGCCCCAGTGCGCTCCAACAATATTGGGCGGTCGGAGTTTCCCAAGATGAAGAATGCACGTCAGGCCTGACAACCCCCTCATTGTGCAGGGGGACGGCAAGGTTCTCGTGGAGACCAAACATCCTCGCTACGAAGAGACCCGTGATTTCCTTTCACGNTTCTCGGAACTTGAGGCNTCTCCAGAACACTTGCACACCTACCGAATCAATCCCCTTTCTCTGTGGAACGCNGCTTCCGCGGGNATGAATACGTCNGAGATTGTCGGTGGCCTTCGGGAANTATCAAAATTTGATGTNCCNCAAAANATGCTGGACCANATCACTGAAACNATTGATCGTTANGGNTTGGTCAAGTTGGTTCCACACCCAGAGAACCCAACGGAAATGATTCGTTTGGAGTTCGCNTCTGGATACGTAGCCAAGCTGGTCGCAACCGATCCNGCATTGCGNGAATTGATGGTTGAAGATGGTCGNCGNCANTGGCAATTGATGGGAGGNCATCGAGGCATATTCAAACANCGNGCNCTNCANTCTGGCTGGCCCATAGAAGATCTTGTNGGNTTCCTNCCNGGCGCCCCACTTGANATAGANCTTCGCGACACAATGCTCGGCAACAAAAAGCCCTTTGCNGTACGCGNNTATCAATCNGAAGCAGCCTCTCGCTGGTACCAAGANGGNCGNCCATCCGGNGGGTGCGGCGTGGTCGTGTTGGCNTGTGGAGCAGGNAAAACCATTGTGGGCATCGAGTCCATGCGGCACGTTCAAACAAAAACACTGATCCTGGCCACAAACCAAGCGGCCGTAAACCAGTGGGTNCGNGAAATCATCGATAAAACCAATCTCACAGCAGATCAGGTNGGTGCNTACACTGGNGCCTCAAAAGAGATCAANCCCGTCACTGTAGCNACATACCAAATCCTCACATGGCGNCGCTCCAAGGAAGCTGAATTCGAACANCTACACTTGTTNGAAGATGAAGACTGGGGCCTCCTTATTTATGATGAAGTACACCTTCTTCCCGCNCCNGTGTTTGGNGCCACTGCTGGCCTACAAGCCAGAAGACGGCTTGGNCTNACTGCNACANTNGTTCGNGAAGANGGNCGNGAAGGNGATGTTTTCAGCCTGGTCGGCCCCAAGCGTTACGACCTGCCCTGGCAGATGCTCCAACAAGGTGGATTCATCGCGGACACCTCGTGTACAGAGGTGCGAGTTCCGTTTCTGAACGGAGCGAGAGATCGCTATGAGCGTGCAGATGAAAATCAGAAGTTCCGACTCGCGTCAGATAATCCAGTAAAACTACGGGTTCTCGATGAATTGGTTGAACGCCACAAAGAGGACAACATCTTGGTGATTGGCACCTACGTCAATCAGTTGGAAGTGATTGCCAAGCGCCTCAAAGCGCCACTCATCACGGGGAAGACACCGCATGCATTGCGGGACAAATTATTTGATGACTTCCGAACAGGCCGAATCAACTTATTGGTCGTCTCCAAGGTCGCCAATTTCTCAATCGATCTACCGGATGCCAATGTCGCCATTCAGA
>PALY01000074.1 GCA_002707085.1 Deltaproteobacteria bacterium | reverse complement strand
GTGGAAGGTCCAATCACCACAACGGGCGCGGACGGTGTTCCGAAAAGCTCGACATAGGCACGGACAGACGAGCCGCTTGCAAAGGTCACGATGTCGACATCGTCTTGTTGCACTGCACTCCCCGCAGAAGAGTGTGGTGGGACATTTCTATACACGGACCAACGAAGCCAACCATCTTGCCTAAGCGCCTCATCTAAACCTATAGATGGCTCCTCAGCGCCCACATACCAAGCGGTTTCTCCTGCTTTCAAGGATGCCAACGCCACCGCACTCACGCCGCCTTCGCAGCCCACAGCAGTCACCGAAACTCCAGCCATTTCAAGAGACTTCTTTGTCCGATCCCCAACGGCAACTACCCTGGCCTGACCAATTTTTTCGGCCAAGTTTGGAACAAACCGAACCACGGACGCTGATGTCACCAAGACCACGTCTGGCGCTAGACTGGGCGGATTGGCGTTGGTCGAAACCAACTCTATCAGTGGCAGGTGTACAGGCTCAGCACCTGCATGGTGAAGCAAGGAGAAAAGTGGCTCGGCCATCTCCCGTGTGATCAGAACACGCATCATTAGAATGGCTAACCCACGATCCGCACGATACCGATCAAAGAGAGGTACATATGAACCGAATCAGTCCACTGTTGTTCCTGGCCACCTTCAGCATAGGGTGCGGAATCTCGGAAGAGAAGTTTATTGAGCAATACGCCGAGGCCTATTGTGAGTGGCTTGATGGTTGCGGGAAGCTGAGTGAACAGTTCGGCACCATGGACACCTGCATCACCAATCGAGAAATCTTTGCTGACGAAAACCTGAGTCCTGAATCGTGTAACTACGACAAAGTCAGTGCAAAACAGTGCATCAAAGATCTCGAAGACAATGAATCCTGTGACGTCACGGCCCCTCTCCCCGAAAGTTGCGAAGACATCGCAGGATGTAATGGAGACACCGGGCAATGAAACGATGGGCATTATTCATTGCCCTCAGTGGATGTTTAAGCAAAAACCGATTTGAAGAGAACTTCGCAGAAGAAGTTTGTCTTTTGTATTCGGAATGCGAAATCCTTGACCTTGAGGGGTATTCCACAGCCAGAATCTGCCGACAAGACATGACCCAATTCACCGATGAATGTGGTGAATATGATACAGCCAAAGCAAAAGCATGCATTCAAGCGGTCCGTAGTTCTTCCTGTGAGGATCTCCACGAACGTGGGTTGCCCCCAGCCTGCAACAAGGTCTGTACCAACTAGACTCAGGCCAGAGCCATCTTAGCCGCTGCAAGCCCTAAATCGATGGGGTTTTGTCCTTCTTGTTCAATGCAGATGCATTCCCCGGAAGGCTTTGCCACAAAAGCGTACAGCCGGAAGGATTCGTCTTCCTTCACAACGTGACATCCAGCAGGCACGTTGCAACCACCACCGAATTCGGCGAGAAAAGCCCGCTCTCCTGACACGCATGCACGGGTTTCTTCGTCATCAATGGTTGTCAGCAAAGCCAAAACTCGTTGGTCATCGCCTCGACACTGCACCGCCAATGCTCCCTGCCCGACCGCTGGGACCATCATGTCGATACCCAATGGATGCATATCTATTCGTTCGATTCCAAGCCGCGATAGACCCGCCATCGCCAGAATGGTCGCATCAAAATCGCCTCGGTCGCGCTTTTCCAGTCGAGTGTGTACGTTGCCACGAATGTCTTCAACCTGTAGGTCCGACCGAAGTTTCAGCAGTTGCTCTCTACGGCGTAGGGATCCGCTTCCAACGCGTGCGCCATTGCCCAACTCAGCCAAAGCGGGCCCGACCAGACAATCACGTGGATCCTCCCTGCGGGGTATCGCACCGAGTACCAAGCCCACTGGATCGTCAGTAGGAAGATCCTTTAACGAATGGACGGCGAAATCTATGCTTCCATCATGAAGAGCAGCTTCCAATTCAGCTGTAAACAGACCTTTGCCACCAATGGCCGGCAGTGGGACATTCTTAATGCGGTCACCCTTAGTGGAAATAATAACCAACTCCACCGATACACCAGTGGCTTCAGTGACAGCATCTGCGACCAGTTGACTCTGGGTAACCGCAAGCTCACTTCCGCGTGTACCAAGGCGCAAGGGAGCCTTAGACGTCATCTTCCTTCCGTGTACCAAAAGCCGTGAAGAGCGATTCTACTGACTCGATCTCACCTTCTCTTGCCCATGTACGGACCTGATGGAGCGGCTGATGCAATAGCTTTTTAACGATTGCCCGTGTCATCGCGTCTACCGCCGCCACCTGATCCGGTTCAAGACCGTCAAGCGTTGACCTTAGACGTTCCAACTCAGCTACACGGACCGCATCTGCCGTCTGCACAATGGTACCTATTCGCTGTGTGACCACTTCATTCATAATCTGCCGCCAATACCGTTCTGATTCACTTTCTACGATGCGCTCGGCCTCTTCGGCCGCCACTTCCCGGGCCTCTTTACCGCGTCCAGCAATCTGTGCCAGATCGTCCAAATCAAAACGATAAACACCACCCAGATCATTCACGCCCGGATCGATGTTTCTCGGCACCGCCAAATCAATCATGACAAGCGACCTTCCACGCCGTTTACTTACAGCACCCGCCAACTGGTCGCGATCAATCAGGATCTTGCCAGCCCCCGTGCTACAGATGACAACATCAACACGTGGAAAGTACCGTTCAACCTCATGAAGAGGGATGGCACTGCCCTTGAATTGTTGCGCAAGGTTGACGGCGTTGCCAAAAGTGCGATTGGCGACCACAATCTCCGTCAAGCCGTAGCCGAGCAAAGATCGAGCCACCACTTTTCCGTGGTCACCTGCACCGATGAGCAAGGCGGAACGCCCTTCCAGCGACCCCAACACCTGTCGTGCGAGTTCTACGCCGGCTCGGCCAACGCTAACGGCTTCACGGGCGATGTTGGTTTCAGTCCGAACCTTCTTGGCCACAGCAAGCGCCCGATCCATTACGCGATGCATCACCGGACCCGCGGCATTGCTCTCCTGACTCAAGCGATACGCTTTCTTGAATTGACCCACAATTTCGGGCTCACCCAAGACCACAGAATCAAGACTAGACACCACCCTAAATATGTGATGCAGCGCTGCTTGGTCATGAAGCCGGTAAATCGTGGACTCCACATCACGCCCCATCACACCGCCAGTTTCAGCCAACCAGCGTGCCAGTCCATTTGCGTCGCCGCGCACGCCGGGCACTGAATACAACTCGACCCGATTACACGTTGAAAGCAGCACCGTCTCATTGCTAAAACCATCATCGCGCAGACGAGTGAGCAATGTAGGAATCGAATCCGCGGCCACAGCCAAACGTTCCCGAACTTCCAACGGCGCCGTATGATGACTGACACCAACAGCAATGAGGCGTTCTTCAGGAGCCATGCCAGCCTCCAAAGACCACTGTCACAACCGTCAAAACAGCCCCTAGACTGCCAAAGCCAACCACACCAAACACTGCAGCCGTACGGCCCCGCCACCCGAGAACCACACGAGCATGCAGACCCGCTGCATACCAAAACCACACCGCACAAGTGCCCCAAACAGTGATGTCACCCAACCCTCGGCCACTTGCGCTTTGAGTCAGAAGGAAGACACCCATGGCCACACCAGCCGTTAGTGCCGCAAACCCCAAACATTGCGTCCTGAAGTTCAACAGGTCCAACGTTTCCATCGATGGTAATTGCCCAATGTCCTCGAACTGCTTTCGCTTTAAACGTCGTCGTTGAATCAAAAACAATGTGGACAAGGCGAAGGATAGCGCGAAACCGCCAAGTCCCAAAAACACCAAAGCTACATGCGTTGTAAAGAACGGCGATCCGACCGAAGTAGCGACCGCATGGGGTGGCTCCAACAAAGAAGACACCAACAACACCGCAGCCATCGGCAATAAAATCATGCCAGCGGCCGCCATTTTCTCTTTCCGTCGCAAGACCAACCAGCCAATCGCTACAAACAGTGCCAACGTGCGAAGCCCGCCCTGAACAGTAAGCATGGGCAACACATCGCTCTGCATGCCCATCAGCAGCAAGCCCAACAAAATCAATCCGACTGCGACAAACTCCCAGTTCCGGTGAGCAGCAATGCCTCCTGGAGCATTATTTTTTTGAGCCAATCGACGCGCCCGCACAGGCACCAAAATGGTGACGATTGATGCAATTGTGAGAACACTACCCATAATGCCGACGCCTCTAACCCAATCCAATTGACCATCGCGTGACGATTTAGCCTAGGCTACCCCTTGCGACGCTGAAACAAGCCTCCAAGGAACCCACCCGACTGCTTCTCTTTCTCCTGAGCCCCAACCTCGCGACGCTCACGAAGCCGAAGTCTGCGCCTTGAACCTACATTCTGCGGATCGCATACGAGAGCATTCTGAAACATTTTATAGGCCTTTTTATCGTCTCCTTCTTTTAGGAAAAATTCCCCAAGCGTGTAAAGAGTCTCGGCCTTTTCTATCGAATTGGCCCCCTGAAGTTCCAAAATGGCTTTTGATGTATCTTCGATTGACACTTCACCGGCCCGATAGCCCGCCTTTGCGTGCAGGTAACTGTACTCCCACTGGTCGGGGTCTCCCGCCATGGCATCTCGAGCCAAAGCCAGGGCATCCGCGTAGCGCTTCTGGCGAAACAATACGGTTGCTTTAGCGAACTCCACTTTGGCATGCTGGCGGGGCTTATCCGTAACGACTTTTTGCCCGGTCTCCTTTTCAACCAAGCGGATTCGCAACGGATCCACATATTCAGCTACTTCCAGCTGATGAAATGCATCCGCAACCAACGTGAAACAGGCCTCAGCCAACGAACGGATCGCATGACTTTCCCGAGAATACTTATCTGGGTGATAACGGGCACACGATTCACGGTATTGGCGCTCTATATTGATGGTTTCCAGGTCTTTGGTGGTTCGAATACGGAAAATGTACTCAGGCCGCGCCTGCTTCAACACTTCATACGCTTCGCGCAGATGCCCTTCGATTTCAGCCGGAGAAGATTGCCAAGGTGACCGTCGAATGGCCATCCTCCGAGGACTCAACCTTCGTTTCCTCTTACTGGAAGCATTGCCGGAAGGCCTCGTTTTGGCCTCCTTCTTCTTGGCCGCCCTCTGAGTAGGACGTTCCCGCCGAGGACGAGGCTTGGTGGCCTCATACTCTTCAGTATTCATATCACCCAAGTCATCAATACGCGCTTTCGCCACTGTTTTCTCAGTTGGTTCAGACTCTTCAGTAGGATGATGGGCCGCGCCAGACACCAATCCGAGGCGCCACAGTAGTCCAAGATAAGTCCAATCGTCATCGCCCAATGCGACAAAAAGGGCGCCGACGTTCTCCGCCTGCTCTACAACACCCAAAACCTTGAGGGCGGCATCATCAAGCCCCCAGTCTGATTCGGGGGAGTCGCTGGGGCGCTGGACGGACAAAATTCCACCTGGCAAGCCCTCCATCCATTGCCGGATGCGAGACTGGCTCAAATGATGGGCGACTGCAGCACTGGAAGCTTCAGCAAATTTTAACGGAACTACATCGTCAGAAGCTGCCGATGACATGTCCGCTGCAAATCGAACCATCCAGTCACCTTCATCTTCGATCTTGAGCGCCGCAACCGCGATCGCCACCACGACTTTACGGGGCGCCTCTTCGGGCGTACATCCAGAAGCCACCAACGCTTCTATCCACTCAGTGCCAGACCAACCCCGCTCACCTTCAAACTCCTCAATCAACTCAGGAAAACCTGAAAAACCAACAATTTGACCATCCGCCAAATCAATGGTGCGAATATCTGCACCTCGGGTGAGCCAGAGCTTACCGGTCGCCTTGGTTCGGTGCGCAAGAAACAAAGTTCGGAAAGGTGGAACGTCGACTGACGCCCCCCCAAGAGTGGTCAAAAAACCCACTCCCGACCATGTTTCCGTACCGACGTCCTGCATTTAGCCACCTATTATGCCACAGATATACAGCCCGCTCCTCCATCGTAAATAGAGGTGTTGCCCGATACCCAGAGAGATCGTACATGGGTATTGGTAAACCGAACACCCCTAAAGTGTTCATTCTTCCACTTTCCTCACTTTAATGGAGCCATCATGGCCAGTGAACTCGTCACCAATTCTACCGATGCCACCTTCGACGCCGATGTCGTAAATAGCGAAATTCCTGTCCTTGTCGATTTTTGGGCGACTTGGTGTGGTCCCTGTAAGGCCATCGCACCCGTGCTGGAACAGATGGCCACCGACTACGAAAACAAACTGAGCATCTGCAAGGTTGACGTCGACCACAACCACAGCATTGCGCAACGATTCGGCGTGCGGAATATTCCCACCCTGTTGCTCTTCAAGGGTGGCCAGGTCATCGACCAACGTGTTGGCGCACTCAACCGCAAGGATCTCGACGCGTTTGTCGCCGCCGCACTGTAGAGTCTTTGTAGCTGCTGTAGGCTTCGAATCAGCCTACGGCAGCTCGCAAGATTTGCTGATTCTGAAGCGCCAATGCGGCACCACGAACCGTGGATGAAGTCGGCTCTTCAGCAATGACCACAGCCAATCCTGTGGCATGGCCAATCGCGCGATCCAACCCTGAAAGTTTTGCGCCGCCACCCGTCAACACAATGCCCGTCCCAGCAATATCAGAGGCCAAGTCGGGCGGCGTGTGTTCCATACTGGCAATGACTGCATCGACGATCAGTTGAACTGCCACTTGGAGTGCCGCCCCAACATCGACCTGTGCGATCTCAACGGCCCTTGGAAACCCGGTATCCAAGTCCCTGCCCTTTATTACCATGGAGCGATCGTTCGCCTCGGGTAGAGCGGTACCAATGAGGTTTTTGAGTGTGTTCGATGTACCCACACCAATGCTGACACCATAGTGTTTTTCTATGTGCCGGATGAGTGCGCTATCCATGTGATCGCCACCCACTTTCACGCATCGACTGTACACAATTCCACCCAGGGAAATCACAGCGATTTGCGTTTTTCCGGCACCGACATCAATGACCATTTGCCCGCAGGCCTCGGTGATCGGAAGCCCAGCGCCCGCAGCCGCTGCAAGTGGCTGCTCAATCAAGTGGACTTCTCGGGCCCCAGCAGCTTCAGCCAACTCTCGGACCGCTCTCTTCTCCACTTCTGTGGTTCCATAAGGGATACAAATCGCTACACGCGGACCCACCCACAGACGGCGACCTTGAATTTTCACCATCTGGTGTCGGAGTAATGCTTCCGCAACATCAAACTCAGTGATCAACCCATCTCGAATAGGACGCACCACTTGAACGTCCTTGGGAGTACGGCCAAGCATTTGCCATGCCTCTTCACCAACAGCAAGAATTCTCCTCTCACCGTTTCTGCCATGCAAAATCGAGACAGCACTTGGAACGATGGCTACATCATCCCGCCCTTTCACATGAATGCGTGTATGGAATGTACCCATGTCGATTGCCATGTCACACGACATCGCACCAAATACAGAATTGATCATCTTGGGGTTTCAGGGAGTAGGAGGAGAGAAATTGCGGGGACAACATGAACTCATGGAGAATGAGCTGCGTAAACAACTTGTATCATGTAGAGGAGGTCAGCGCCCGATGAGAACGCCCCAGACAACCATCTTTCGTAGACACATGATGCCTTGGCTAATTTCACTCAGCCTCGCAGGGGTCTCTGGGTGTACTCGTGCGCCCGTCACCCAACGAACGCAGTTGAATGTCATACCTGATCCAATCATGCGTTCCTTGGGTTCAACAGCATACGACGAAATGTTGGAACAATTGGACATCGAAAAAAAGTCCGACGACTCAAAAACACTAAATAGAGTCGGGAAAAAGATTTCTCGGATCGCACAAAAGCCCAAATACGGTTGGAGGTACGCTCTCATTGACGATGATGAAACCATCAACGCATGGTGTCTACCCGGTGGGAAAATCGCATTCTACAAGGGCATATTGCCCGTCCTAAAGAACGAAGCCGGCATGGGTTTCGTGATGGGGCACGAGGTCGGACACGCGGTGGCGAACCATTCAGCAGAAAGGCTGACCCAGCAAGCCACAGTTCTTGGCGGACTTACCGTCCTATACATGCATCTAGACAAAAACACGGACCTGCCTGAAGATTCTAAGAATCTTTTGATGGCCGCCCTTGGTATTGGCCTTGAGGTCGGCGTCATGCTGCCCTTCTCACGGAAACATGAAAAAGAAGCAGACATTATCGGGATGATGTACATGGCGAGGGCCGGGTACCCACCAGAAGAGGCCATCAAAGTATGGAATCGCATGCGGAAACAGGCGGGGAAAACCGGTGTTCCGACTTTCTTATCCACTCACCCAAGCCATAACCAACGCAAACAAAACCTCCGAGACTGGCTCCCGCAAGCAAAGAAAAGGCATGCCCGAAATAAACTGGAACGGGACACTCAAGCCACGCTATGGACAACAACCGACTAAACCCGGCTTGCGTAGAGCGGGTTGCCTCTTTATAGCGGCAGGCTCAGAGGTGCTCTATGGCCGTCATGGAAAACATTCGCGCAGGCGCGACCAACCCTTGGATGAAGGCAGTTTTTGCCGCCATCGTACTCGTCTTCGTCTTTTGGGGCGTGGGTGGCGCTGGAGGACCGACGAATACGACGGTTGCCGAGGTGAATGGTAAACGCATTACAGATACGCAGTTTCAGCGCTTGATGCGCCAAATTTCACGCTCTCAAGGTGATGCATCTAGCGATGAGGAACAGGCGCGACTTGCACAGTTTGCAATCGACCAACTGATCCAGTCAGAGCTGATGCTCCAGACAGCGGCCGAAAACGGCATTGAAGTCAGCGAAGATGAAATTGCTGATTACCTTTGGAACATTGAAGAATTCAAAGATAGTCGTGGAGAATTCTCGCAGCGTCTGTACAAGAAGAACCTGAAACGACTCGGTTTCAATCAGGGTCGCTTTGAGCAGCAAATCCGCGATGACATCGTTTTATTCAAATTGCGCCAAGCCGTAAGCAACGGCGTAAGAATTACCGATGGTCAACTCCGCCGTCAATACATGAAGAGCCAAACAAAGATGACCATCAAGATGGTTCGAATTCCGGACTCATCTTTATTGGATGATGTTGAAGTCGATGCAGGCATGCTGGCTGCATTTATGGAATCAAACCAGGCCGACATCCGAGCCCGGTACGAGCAAGACTTCAAACGACTGTACAAGAAGTCACGAAAAGCAAACTTGCACCAAATCCTGGTAAAGACAGATGCTGTAGAAGGCGAGATTAGCCCCCGAGAAAAGATCGAGTCCGTACTCGCCAAGGCCCGTGCAGGTGAAGACTTCGCCACCTTGGCAAAAGAAAACAGTCAAGGTCTGGCTGCCTCTAACGGCGGAAACATTGGAACCATGGCAGAAGAACAACTATCGCCATCCGTTGCGGCAGCAGTATTCAAAACGGAACCTGGGCAAATCACGGATGTGATTACGACCAACGATGGACTCATCATTATGAAGGTCGGCGCCATCATTCCCGCTGAAACAATCGAATTCGACAGCGTATCTGCGGACATTGCCAAAACCATCACTGCAGAAAAGAATGTCGGCAGTATCGCTCAGGCATACGCAGAACGAGTGCTTGAGTCGTGGAAAACATCCGGCGCCCCAGACGAAGCAATCTTGGCTGAACAAGGCGTTGTGGCTCTGGAAACACCCGTTTTTGCAGCGGCCAACCCGACGTTTCCCGGACTGAGTGACTCTAAAAAGCTTGTCGACATGCTGACCAAGGCCGAAGAGGCCGGATTGATTCAAGAGGTATTCCCAGTCGCAGGCGGACGAATCGTTGCCGAAATTACGTCACTCGACCTACCCAGCGACGAAGAATACAATGAAGACAAGTCCCGAATCGGCCGACTCTTGGAAGCGCAGGCCAAACAGGAATGGGTACAAACCTGGGAACAAGACCTGACCCAACGCGCGAACGTTGTTCAACATTGGCGCCCCTAAGTCAGTAGAACCCAAACACACGCTGAATCAGCTTGGTGAATCACACCAGGGTCCGAAACACCTTGGCCCACTTTTGGGGCCTGCAGTGACCTGTACATGGTGGGTCCCTTAAAAGGATTTGCCCCCATTCACTGTGCTGTGCGGGGAATATGAAGCACGCCACCATGATTTGAAACACCATTTCAATGCAACAGAGCCGGGTGCAAGAATGGCCACTCATCGTGATGCCGTACAGTGAATTTCGCGGTTTGGCCTGCGCAATATTTCTGCCAAACACCAGAAACAATCATCAACAATGCGCGAATCGCACTGGCATTGATCTATGATGCCAGTGCGTTCTTTACCCGAGGACGCGGTGGAGGGTCCATGCGGTTGCTTTTGCCGTTCGTGGTGGCGTTGTCTGCTTGTGACAATACCAAAGATGCTGTTCCAGTAGCAGATGCTGGTCCAGACCAACTGGTGACACCAGGCGTAAACGTACTTTTGGATGGATCAGCATCCAGCGATCGTGATGGCAGAATCGANAAACTGGAATGGAANATGATGTCTGCCCCATCNGGCAGCACCGCCACACTTTCAGATGCNACCACCAAAAACCCATCGTTCACAACCGACGCCATCGGCCGATACGTCATCTCCCTCACGGTTGAAGACGACGCCGGAAACCAATCCACACCCGACATTGTAGAGGTCATCAGCACCTCACCTGCTGAACGTCCGCAAGCGGTACTCAATGTTTCCGGAGATTTGGGTGTCGGCCTTCCAATCCAACTGGACGGGAGCGCATCGTACGCACCAGAAGACCATGAGCTTACCGGCTGGACGTTCTCATTGGTCCACACACCCACAGGCGCAACCGCTGTCATAGAGCCTGGCGAAGTCGACACCCAAGCCTCGTTTACACCGGACATTCCTGGCATGTGGATAGCCTCATTAGAAGTAACGGATGGTACGGAACTCTCGCGAGCAGCGATCGCAGAACTGCCGATCAGCACAGCNGTGAACCGAAGTCCAATTGCAGTATGTGGTGCAGATCAAGCGGTCACCTTGGACACGACAGTTCACCTTGACGGGAATGCATCAATCGACCCTGAAGGTACAGAACTAAGCTTTACATGGAGCCTTTTAGGTCCCGAGGAAAGCAGTGCGATTCTGGTCGATCCCAACACAGCCACACCGCAATTCAATGCAGATGCCACGGGTGACTTCATTGCAAGCTTAGTGGTGTCTGATGGAGTGCTGACATCCGAGGCATGCACGGCCAACATTAAGGTTTCTGAAACGGTGGAGAACAAGCCACCTGTGGCCGATGCCGGACCCGACCTGGTGCTGCCAAATGTCGGAGACACCGCCTACCTAGACGGACAAGCATCTTTCGATCCCGAAGACGATGCGCTGACATTCCAATGGCAAATACTGTCTGTTCCAACGGAAAGCACCATCACGGATGCCAACCTCGTAACCGCCGATCAAAACACAGCCTCTTTCACCCCCGATACAAACGGCCTCTATATCGTTGGTATTGAAGTCTGTGACCCAGAAGAACTCTGTGCAGCCGATGCCACCCAAGTCATGGTTGGTGGCCCCATCAATCAAGCTCCCGTGGCAAATGCAGGACCCGACCGCGATGCAGAAGTTGGTAAGTCAGCCCCATTGGATGGCTCTGAAAGCGCTGATCCAGATGGCGACGCCATTTCCTACACCTGGTCAATTTTGACCCGCCCTGATGGTTCAGGTGCGGTTCTTGACACGCCCGAAGCACCTACAGCGACCCTTACTCCTGACATCGAAGGGGAATATGTCGTTCGACTGGAAGTCAACGATGGCATGGCCACCGGTACCGATCTAATGCTGGTAAATGCATTCCCGCGCGGGACCAACCTCGCACCCGCTTGCGAGACAACCGGCGACCAGTTCACCGATATGGGCATTGGGGTCGAGATTGACGGCAGCGGAACATATGACCCCAACGGAGATGAACTCACCTACCTGTGGTCTGTGGTCTCAGCCCCCGCCGGTGCCGCACCCGCATTTGATTCAGCCACAAGCGCCACAACTGTATTTACACCCGATCTACCCGGCATTTATGAACTGCAGTTTCAAGCCGTCGATGGGTCAGACAATTGTTTTGAACGCATCATCATCACCGTCATTGACACCACGCCCAACCAACCCCCAATCTGCGATTCAGGTGGAGATGTCACAGTCGTTCTTGGGGAAACAGCCATCTTGGATGGCTCTGGCACTACAGACCCCGATGACGACCCCCTTACCTACCAGTGGGAAATCTACAGTACGCCTGGAAGCCCTGATGCGGTGATTGACGACCCGACGGCGGCCACCACCACATTCACCCCCGATATGGCCGGCGTATACGAGATTTCCTTCACAGCAGATGATGGGGAAGACAGCTGTTCAGAATGGATTGTGGTTGATGTGCGCAATCCTGAAGTAAACGAGCCGCCATTGTGTGAACTCACCAGCACCGACACCGTACGCGTCGGGGAGTTGGCAACATTTGACGGATCTGGATCCAGCGATCCGGATGGCGACGATCTGGAGATAGCTTGGGAACTTACATCGTCTCCCGACACTTCTGGAGCGATCTTGTCGATTTCCGGCACCGAAGCGTCACTGGTCCCTGATGTCGCAGGCAACTACCAAGTGACGCTCCGTGTCTCGGATGGAATCGATAGGTGCACCACAACGGCCACCCTCACCGCCACTCCCCTCAATTCGCCTCCCGAATGCAACGCTGGTGGGGACCTAAGCGCTGAGTTTGGAGAAACCGTCACACTAGACGGAAGTGCCACCAGCGATCCGGATGGCGACAGCTTGAGCTACCTCTGGAGGGTTATCGAGCGCCCAGAAGGGAGTACGGCAACCATCTCAGGCCTGACCCGGCCCGTCGCGGAGTTCACACCCGATCTGAGCGGAAACTACACCATTCGAATCATCGTCAACGATGGCACTGATGAATGTCGAGAAGACATGACGCTCACCGTGGCCGAACCACCGAACACACCACCAAGCTGTGATGCCGGCGGTGACTTGTCAATCGAATTTGGAGAAACAGCCACCCTTGACGGCAGAAGTACCAGCGACGCCGATGGTGACGCACTGAGTTACCAGTGGCGAATCATCGAACGGCCCGAATGCAGCGCTGCAACCATTGATGGACTTACTTTACCGCTTGCAAACTTCACCCCTGATCAAAGTGGTGAATACACCATTCGACTGATTGCCGATGACGGTGAGGATACATGCCGCGACGACATCGTGCTTACTGTAGCCGAGCCTCCCAACACACCACCAAGCTGTGACGCTGGCGGCGATCTTGGGGCCGAGGTGGGCGAAGTCGTGGTCCTCGACGGCCGCGGCACCATCGATGACGATGG
>PALY01000073.1 GCA_002707085.1 Deltaproteobacteria bacterium | reverse complement strand
GTAGAACGGTGGGTAGAGCCGACTCCAGCTGTGAAGGAAGAGGCCACTGGGACTCAGGTTCCAACGGCCGAAGCGAATAGGGCTCGCCGAATACGCCGTGTGCAACGAACTCGACAAAACCCAGTTCGCGGAGCGTCGTGGGATATAGAAGCTGCGCTGCCGGATGACTTTCTCCCGTCTTCGCAGCATGCCAAAGGCCGGCTGAGCGAGCCCCGTGGACGCAGACGAGGTCTGCGGCCGGTGATGTCAACTTCGCCGCTGATGACGGCCTTGGAATCTGCTGCTTCTGAACAGCAGAGTTCTGCTGACTTTCCTCACATGATGACCAATGAGGTCGCATCCCAGCCCCGTTCCGTCGGAAGGGCTGGTCAAACAGCCACCCGCCGGGTCGCACATCGAGTCGAGCGTTCTACACCTTCCAACTTGCTTTCGTCTTCACCCGTTCGTAGGCCTTCGATGGTGGCCCCGTCTGCAGTCACCTTGCAGCCTCAGGAAGTTGTTGGTGTACAGGAGCAGGTTGCTGCGAAAGGCAAGTCTGCTGACGCTGTTTCGCCAACCCGCACGACTGTTCCTGATTCAAAACCATCGCCTTCCATAGCCGATGAGTTTGTACCAGCCGTGAAGACCAAAGCACCGATGGTTCGTGCCCTTGATCGTAGTCAAGCACCTGAAGAACCACTGATTGAACGTCCGCTGTCAGACCGCTTGCCTGTAGCGAGTCGTCCCGTTCAAACTCGGAGTGGCATGTTTGCTCCCGAACGCCTGGTTCTCACACCGGATGTTGATCCAGTGGAAGTCACCATGGATGCAATTCCTGCGGTGGCCGAACGCGTGGCTCAAAGAAATACGGCGGCATCTCGTGCTGCGATGCGAACGGAATCTACTTTTGGTGCGATTGGAGCTGCAGAAACGACTGTTTTGGGTCGGAAAGCTGAATCAGAAAATGTGGCCGGCCTGGAAGATAAGACCGCTTCTCAAACGATCACGCCTTCACCATCTTCTCCAGGCACGCGTCGACATCGTATTGTTCGTACCGCGAGCGGTTCATATGCTCCGGAGTCTGTTGTTCTATCGGCGCAAGACAGTGTTGCAGAAGGTGTGGCTGGTGATTCCGAGTCGCAGCCTAAAGCCAAGCCACAGACAATGGTTTCTCGCGCAGCAGAGCGCATAGACGCGGGTGAGGCCCCCACAGCGGTTGGAACTGCCCGCAGGACCCGTCCACTGTCACCGGAGGCTTCGGTACTCATACCCACAACGCCCAAGTCCGGAGAAGACCAACCGCCAGGCATGCATGCTGCATCAAGGGTGAGCAAAAATCCAGTGGTTGGCTACACGGCTGCGAAAGCGGTTCGAAGCATTCAACAGCAAACCCCTGACCCGCAAAGCCATGTGTCGCCTAAGCGCTCATTGAATCCCGTCCGTCATGCGAGCATTACAAGGAAACATCGTCTTAGTGCCGACAAGAATTCGGTGACCATCACACTTCCCAGTCAGGCAGTCGATCCTGGAGCCAGTGCAGGGACAGGCGGGATTGAGATAGACCGAAAAGCGCTGGCCACAGAGGTTGAAACAGCCCAGCAGTCCCGGGAATACAGTGGACGACCGCTTGATTGGTCGAATGCTCGTATTGAGGTCATGCAGGTTCCAGCTCAGCAGGTGACGTCGGCAGCGCAGACGGATCCTGTTCGTATGGTTCGGAGTGAATCCGGTGCATATGTACCCGCACAGTCGGTGCGCGGATCTACGCGCCCAGCGCAGGCGTCGGCCGATAGGGGCGTACTTCCCAATGCGGGCGGTGCAGAACGTCCTGCAGAAGAGGTGGACACAGAAGGTGCGGAAGCGATGTCACCATCTTCCCGTCGGACTGGTTTTTCCAATACGGTTGAAGGGGTTGGTGCAGGTCAGGTTCATACAGGCATGCCCATTTGGGCGCACCGAGCAACGGGAATGCCACGGATCCGTGGTGCAGAAGATCTGGTGACGGAATTGGCCAGGGCGTCAGCGCCAAGTGATGTGGTCGAAATCCTAATGAACAAGAGCGATGGGATGGCCAAGGCCACTTCTGCTCTGCCGCAACCGGTAATTCAGGTCATTCAGCAGCTGAAGACGGAGGCGGTTCGTACCGAGGTTGAGCTGCAGCGAGAAGCGTCGGAAGAATCGACTCGTGAACGGGTTCGAGGTCGAGGCGGTGTTCGCTCAACGACCCGTGTGGCCCGGGGAATGACCGGTCTTTCACCAAGAGGAACCCCATCGAGGGGGGCGGCCGCGGGAATGGACAAGGTGTCTAAACTTGCACAGCGGCTGCAAGAGCTGATCGCGATGGCAGAAAGCCAAAACCGGGCTGGCGCTCGTCGCGAAGTACGGATGGCTGAAGATTCGGCGGCGGCCAAATCGGAAGGACAGTCCGCTGCTGGCGCCCCAGAGTCAGGAAGAGATGTTTCTGTGGATATCGAGACCCTCGCACGTGAGGTGACCGAGCAAGTGACGCGTGAACTAGAGATGCGCCGTGAACGACGGCAGGAGGATCCGGATGGCCGAAGCATCTGGTGGTAGTGGAGTCAGCAAGGCTGTTTTCTTTGCCGAAACGAGCGGTGGTGAAACCACTAGCTTTACGGTTCAGTACAACCCCAAGGACTTTAAGTACGATAAAAGTGTGACCTGGAAGCCACATGAGGTTCAAGGGAAGCTTGGGCCTTTGGAATTCCAAAAGTCGTCTCCAGCCACCATGTCTATGGAGCTGATGTTTGATACGACCCATGATGGCTCCGATGTACGAAAAGTGTGGGTGAACCGGCTCCTTTGCCTCACGAATGCAGATGTAAAAGCTGTGGGTGGTGAGGCTGGAAAAACCGAAAAAGAGCGCCCTCCTCAAGTGACTTTCGCCTGGGGTGATTTCCAAATGTTTGGCGTCATAGAATCGCTCAATGTTTCGTACTTGATGTTTTCTTCTACAGGGACACCGCTGCGCGCCAAGGTGCAGGTCAAAATGAAAGAGTGGGAGCCTGAAAATCATGCCCGTGGAACCGATGGTCCTCGCGCAGGGTATGGCAGCGCGCCGACCAAATTGGTGACGGTGCAAGCAGGAGAAACGGCAACCTCATTGGCGGCCAAACACGGTGTGCCGGTACGAAAGCTTGNGGCCGATAATGGTTGGGATGATTTACTTGAAGATGTGAAGGCGGGAGCGAAGGTAATCATCAAGAGAGAGGCCAAGAAGGCTCTCCCGGGTGTTCCTGATTCCGTCTGGAAGAAGCTGTAGGAGAAAGGGATGGCCCAAAGCGAACACAGCTCGGCAGTAGGCTATCAGGTCACCATTGGTGCNCGTACCTTTGAGCAAACCGAGGCCGACGGCGTCCAACTGCTTGTGGTGGAAGACCATGTCGATATGGTCGATATGCTTGTCATGCGGATTGGTGGTGCAGAGGGGTTGCCCGAGTGCAACTTTAAGATCGGCGACCCGGTTGAATGCAGTTTAGGAAAAGCTGAGACGCCCATTTTTAAGGGAGAGGTCACAGCCATAGAGCCTGGATACCAAGTGTCGGGAACCACCAGTGTGACGATTCGCGCGCTGGACCACATGCACAGGCTCNGTCGCGGCCGAAGAACTCGCTACTGGGAGCAACGGGTCGATTCTCAAGTGATTGAGGAGGTCGGTGCTGAATGCCAGTTGGCCGTAGAAGCAGATGGCACCCTGCAAATCCGTGGATACATCCTGCAGCGCAACGAGAGCAATGTCGCTTTTTTGAAGCGCTTGGCTGCTCGGAACAACTTCATCCTCCGTGTGGAGGGTGACATGCTCACGTTCAAGAAAGCCACATTCGAAGGCACTCCCAAAGTCATCAAAATGGGAGAGAACCTGCGGTCACTGAAGTTCTCATTCAACAGTATGGATATGGTTCAGAAGGTTGTGGTCCGCGGGTGGGATCCCAANACCAAGAGTGAAGTGGTNGGATCGGCTGTACCTGCAGATTTGGTTCCCATCGGAGGGGGTGAGATCGGTACGGATATTGCCGCTTGTTTTGGTGAATCAATTGCCTATGTGACAGACATTCCAGTCACGAATCAGATCGCTGCAACAGGTATTGCAAAGGCTGAACTGGATCGGCTCGCTCGCCAATTTTGCCGCGGAAGCGCCGCGGTCCAGGGTGATGAGACGGTACGTGCGGGTACGATGGTAGAATTTGCTGGTTTGCCAGAAGGGCAGAACGGCAAGTACTTTGTGCTCGCTACACGGCATATCATTTCGAGTAGGACTGGATATACTACCGAATTGACCTTCTGTAGCAATACAATGGGCTCCTAAAAAGGGGTGACATGAATTCGCAGAAGGAATTCCTAGGTCGAGGTTGGGCATTTCCATTTCGATTTGATTCGGCATCGGGCCGTGTTGGCTTTTCGGAGTTTGAAGAAAACATCCGTCAGTGCATCACGATCATTCTGGCTACGCGACCTGGTGAGCGACAGATGCTGCCGGATTTTGGATGTCGTGTTCATGAGCTTCTATTCTCACCGAATACTTCAACGACCTCGTTGATAGCAGAAGGCTATGTGCGAGAAGCGCTCGCAAAATGGGAGCCTCGGGTTGAATGTGAGCAGGTTTCAGCTCAGCCAGACCCCACAGGAGCCATTCGTGTAGAAGTGGTGTATCGAATCGTTGCCACGGATTCGGTACATTCGGCGGTTCATGTGGTATCCAACTCGGACCAACGTTGACACCGTACAGTGCCAATAACGATATGTGATGTATGCCGATTAAGCCTCCAAATTTAGACGACAGACGATACGAAGACATCTTGGCTGAAGCTGAGAAGTTGATTCCTCAGTACTGTCCAGAATGGACGAATACGGGGGATGCCGATCCAGGCATGACCTTGGTTCAACTGTTTGCGTGGATGACTGAGTTGACCATTTACCGGCTCAATTCGGTTCCCGATAAGACATACATTCACTTCTTGAATTTTATTGGTGAAGATCGGCACCGGGCGCAGCCATCGGTGGTTCCAGTAACATTCACCATGGCTCAACCAGGCTCCATCGAAGTGGAGCCGGAAACCAGCGTTTCTACTCGACAACAAGAGGATAGCCCGGCCTTGGAAATGGTCACTGTGGACGGGATCACGCTGCATGATGCCAGTGTCACTCGGGTGATGACGGTTCGCGGAGGTGAGAAGCCCGCTGTGCGGGAAATGCCTTTCACCCACCTGAATGGAAATCGCAGTGTGGTGGCTTTCGGGCAAGGCAAGGGCGCCCAATTGTTTGACTTGGATAGCTCGGCTCACGGGCCTGATGCATATACGCCGTACCAATACATCTATATTTCTCATGATGATTTTCGGTTGATGAACCTGGACCCAGAGGCGCACGGATCCGCCGGACGTCTCCGCATTCGTCGTTCCTCTGGGGATGACATGAGTGTCATTCCTTTCTTTGACTGGGAGTACCCGACTTCATCGGGCTGGAAGTCCGTTGCCCTGACTGAAGAAACCGAGGAGCAACTCGGTATGCCAGAGTTGTCATTGGTGACAGATCTGACTGGAATTGTCNCGGTAGAACGAATGGGTATGGGCGATCAGTCCTTTCCGTTGCCCCAGCCGGTGCAAGAACAGAAGTGGTGGATTCGAGGCCGTCTTGACTATGAACGCTGGCTGGCTCGACGCATGCTCGATGATCTGGATGTGCAATGGCAAGATGATCGTGGAGGAGAAATCCGCGCTCTCAACAACTGGAAGGTGAGGGGAAGCGGACGGACCTTGGAGTTTTTCCTACAGGATCTCCCACCGATTCGTGGTGGCTGGACAGTTCGGTTTTCCATGGTTGACCGAAGTTTGCCGGCTGGACTTCGCGGTTACTTGCCGAACTATCGTTGGTACTATCGTCGAGGGGACGGCTGGGAAGAACTGCCGGCTGATCGAGTCCATGCGGAAGGCACCACAGTTACGTTGACTGGCCCAATGGCGGATATGGCCACCGATGGTTTCAACCTGCGTGCTGAGCGCACCGAGGCTGCCTTTATTCGTGGTTTTGCGCCTGATCTTGAACTCGACTTGAATTGGCAGCGGCCGGTTCGTATGAGTTTGATGGCTGGAGACGATGTTCGCAGGCTTGAAAGTTTGCCCCCGGGTGAAGGTCCGTGGTCGCCCTTTCAAATATCACCCGTGATCCCACCCACAATCGGTCGCAAGTTGTTCATCGGTTCGGATGTGTTTGAGAACCGAAAGGGTTCTCCCGTCGTGATGGAAGTGGAGGTGGGCTTTGAGATGAACGGTGAGTTGATGCCGGAACCTTCCGATCTCTACCACCTTCAGTTGTGCTATCGCGCAGAAGATTCGTGGCGGGTGGTCTACAGTCGGAAAAAGACATGGGCCAAATTCACTTTCGCCGACCTGGATGCGGACGGGGCAAAACGTGAGGCCCGACGCAAGGTGCGGATTGTGGTTGATCCCAACAAGCACTTGAAAGACATTGCTCGCCATCAGTTGGGCAATGTGGAAACGACATGGCTGCGTTTGGAACTCATCAAGTCCAACTTGTCTGGTCAGGACGAAAACAAAGAGACACATCCGATAGTGCCTCGTATTTATGGCGTTGAAATCGGTGTCGATAAGACCATCGGAAGCGACACATATGAAGAGCCANTGCCGGGTCCGCGTATGGCTCAGTTGGATTATCGAGAGCGAAACAGACGACTGACGCGCGTGGTGACACAGGCGACAGGAAGGTTGAGCGAGTTCTACCCCTTTTATGGGTTTGTAGANATTGAACAGCCAAACCTTGCGCTGTATCTGGAGTTTGATCGTCCGCTGCCAAAGGGTGCGCATCACACCATTCAAGTGCGTTGCAGAGGAGAAGCCTTTCTGCCTGAAGGCGTGGATGTAGAGTGGGAGTATTTAGAGAAACGTCGCACTGGATCGGGTTGGCAACGCCTACAAATGCTGCATGCGAATGATGATGGTGAAGGCGGAGGGTACAGGTTGTCTCGGACAGGTGCCTTGGAGTTCGTGCTTCCGGATCCACCTAAAGTTTCTGCAGATGGTTTTTGGTTGAGAGGTCGATTCACTGTGCCAGAAGGTGCCGGTCTGGACCAGATTCCGGCATTGCCTCCTGTGACGCATGTGATGTTGAATACGGTCGATGCGGTCAATCTGCATACGATGAGGACAGAGCGGTATTCGGGGTTGGGTGTACCCAACCAGGTTGTACAACTCTTGCGGCCATCGATCTACATTCATGAAGATCAAGAGCAATCNATTTTTCCTCGACCCGATGCCTTTCAAGACATCATGGTTCACATCACAGATGGGGCCGGCGAGACGGAAGAGTGGCAGTCAGTGACACCCGGTGAAATGCTTACTGCGAGCAAGGATGATCGTGTGTTCGTTGTCGATCCGGTAGAAGGTACGCTGACGTTCGGGAACGGCATCCGGGGTCGCATGGTCCCCGTTGGTTCAAACAATATATTGGTGGACTTGTATCGTGTGGTTCCGGGATCCCGGGGCAACATTGGTCCGAATGAAGTCGTGAATTGCGAAACGCTTGGGGATGTTGTGCAGGTCACCAATGTTCTGCCTGCATCGGGAGGGCGCGATGCTGAAACCATCGAGGAAATCGTTCGACGCGCCCCAACAGTTCTGACAAGCCGCGACCGTGCGGTCACAGCGTCGGACTTTGAAGTCATCGCTGCCCAATCCAGTGGTGAGGTTGCCCGTGCCGCATGCAGTGGTGAAATGGGTCCTGACGGTGAAGTTGAAGTTGTCATCTTGCCTCACCGTCGTCAGGGCGAGTCGATTCCGGATCCATTTTTATCCGCAGGTTTACGCGACCATGTTTCGTCCTATTTGCAGCGCCGTTGCCTGATCAATGTCAATCCTGCTGTTCGTTTGGCCCGATTCCTGCCCATCGATTTGTCGCTCACTTTGCGCCTTCGTCCCAATGCCAATGTGATTCACGTCCGTGAGTTGGCGGAACTGTGGGTCCGGGCATTCTTAGACCCGTATGAGGGCGGCCTGGATCGAGAAGGTTGGGTGTTTGGCGGAACGTTGTATGCCCAGGACTTTGCGCGTATGGTCAGTGATATTTCTGAGGTTCGGCACGTGTCGGATGTTCGCTTGTATGACGTGTCTGGAGAGGATGTAGAACGGTCCATCCCGGGCTGGGAAAAGGGTGAAGGTGAGGGTGAGTTGATGCTGACCGAACATGACCTTTTTGTCGTGAATCGAGTCCGAATTCAGGTGGAGGATAGAAGCGCTTGAGTGTGAATTTGCCACAACGCCGAGGGACACTTCCGCCAATGCGGTCGACGGGTGACTACGGCTATTTGGAGCAAATCGTACGAATTGGCTTCCCGGTACAGGATGCCAAGAACTTTCTGAAGAGACACTTGGGCAATGTGATCACATACCGTTTGGTGGAGTCGCAGCGCGGCGAAGAAATTGGTGTTGTTCGGGCCATAGAGATTCAACCCCACTCCGGGGGAGACATGGTAATGATTCGTGCCGAGCGGACACTGCCCGATGGAACCGCCGCCAGCTATTTCACCCCTGAGGACCTGATCAACATACACGCCCGTATTGAAACTGAGCATGGTGGACCTGTACCGCCTTTACAGCCCAGAGATACCATTGTTCTTCATGTGCCAGTTCGCAGTTATTTGCGGTTCCTTCCCGGTGTTTTTCAAGGTTCCATCCCGGCGACATCCGGAGAGTTGAGTCAGGTTTCCGAACGTTCGATTCGGCAATGGGGCGCCCGTGAAGAACTGACTGTGACGGAAGTACAAGACCATGAAGCGGATCAATTCCGCAGGTTTTTGTTCATATTCCAACACCTGATGACCACCGTCACGGAGAAGATCGACAGTCTTCCCGCATTGACCAATCCAATGGGTGCCGATCCTGGATTTCTTCCCTGGCTGGCTTCGTGGGTGAATTTTGCCCTGGATGAAGCACTGCCTTTGCATCAGCAAANAGAGTTGGTCCGCCGTTCGATTCGGTTGCATCGGACACGCGGAACCCGAGAGGGCATCGAAGAAATGATTCGGGTTCTAACATCCGCTCCGGTGGTGATTTCGGAACATAGTATGCCGCAGCATAGTGTTTTGGGTGGGATGACTTTGGCCGGTGGTCGGACCATTGAGGAGCGTTTCATTCGCTCTGAACCACCAGCGCACTTCCTTCTAAACGAAGGTCGCAAGCCCGGAACCTTCTTTATTCTTAAACTTGAGAGCCGGCGTGTGTTTCGTGATCGGTTTGGAGAGCGTGCCGGAGCTGTGCTTCGACGCATTACCCATATTGTCACTCACGAAAAGCCCGCCCACGTTTCATTTACGATCCAGTTCGACGACGCGAAAGCGAAGTGAAAACGGAAGAGCCATGAGNGAAAATACACCTTTACAGCGACTGCGCCCCTTTGAGGGTCTTTGTCTTACCGCNGGCGATTTGCAGGATGAGCAAACCTACCATCGGCAAAATATGCATCGGCACAACTTGTACATGCATGGCCATGGAATTGTTCAAGGCCTGCAGGTAGAGTTGAGTCAGTCACGAAAGAAATATACCGCTGTGATTCAAGCCGGCTTTGGCGTGACTCGTATGGGACAGGGAGTCCTTTTGCATGAACCCGTCAAGGTGCCGCTTGAGGTGCCGAAAAAAGATGGCGAATACATGCTTTGGATGTTTCATGTTGAAGCACCGGTAGAAGATGAACCCAGGCCGGTGTTTGATACTTCCGAAATGAAACCGGCTCGTGTGCAGGAAACAGTCGCCCCGCGACTCCACCCCATCGACCAAGATCAACCCGATGCGGTTGCTTTGTGCCGAATCAATGTTCGCTTGGGTCGAATGGTTCAGGTTTTGTTGCCTGTTCCGCGTGCTGGACGCCATGCAAGAGCGGCTGAAAGCTATTTGAAACCAAGGGTGGTGGAGTTCATTCGAATCAACAAGAAGGTGGTGCAGAACCTATTTCGCACCGCGTTGTTGAAAGAACTCGACCTGGGTGTTCAAGGATTTCTCTCTGCCTTGATTTCAGCAGAGTTCNTCTTNATTGAAGAGGGAACGACCGATCGGGTCCTCTATCGAACCGCGGGTTCTCTGATTGGGTATGCGCACGATTTTTATAGCCCGCTTCCCAAGACCATCGAGCGAGTAGAGAAATACAAAGAGTTCGTCCGACGGGTAAACGCTGAAGTGCCAGGCGCTGATCAGGGCGATGGTGTTTGGTTGAAATGGTTCGATAAGTTTGAACGCCTGCTCCAGCCTCTCGGTAAGATTTCCGAGGAACTTGAGAAGACAGTCGAGGCGCAGCGGTAGGATTGGCACATGGCCAATGAATCTCAAACTGTAAATGTGAGAGTTCAGGTGGTTGACCTGAACCCATTCACGCTGGACCTACAGGTGCCGAACTACCTTCCGGCACGTGATCTCACGCAACGCATTGCACGAGATGCGGGATTGGAAGCGTATTGGCAAGATGGGCGCNGGCGTCTGTACTGGTTGCGCGCCCGTGGGCGTTTGCTCACCGATGAAGAAACGCTGCTCCAACTCTCTGTTGTGGATGGTGAGCTGGTGTACCTCTTGCCAGAACCGCCTGCTGGAACAGGCGTGGTGGAGCGGCCTCCAGAATATCCAGAAAACCGTGGTTATCGAGCCAAAGGCACGGCTGTTTTGCTTACCACCGCTGCGGGGGCGTTGCTTTGGACCATCGCATGGGGTGTGGCCATGGGCCAGATGCGAAACAACTGGACGGTTGCAGTGCCGGCAGTGGCTCTGGGACTCATGACCACGAATTTTGCTCGTCATGCATGGAGTGGGCGATCCAATCGGATTCGCATTCCACTCAGTAGTCTTGGTTTGGTGTTGCCTTGCTTGGCACTGGCCTTGACCATTTCCACATTGTCGGATGGTGCAAGTTCTGGCTCTCCATTTGCGGATGCATTTGCATGCATCGTTTTCGGAGTCGTTGGCGTAATGATCGGGTGGTTGGCTTGGTGGGGTGCAGTCGAGCCACTTCCCTCTCGAATCATTGCGGAGCCAGACATTCAAGAAGAAGGTGCTACGGTCGTCACGTGTGCCATTTGCGGTACGGATGTTCTTCCCGATGTCCGAACAGGGTGTGATTTTTGTGGTCGGTACTACCACACGGGCTGCTATGGCGCCCGATTGGCCGTCGATGTGGGCACTTCCGTTAAGTGTGAATCGTGTGGAATCGCTACCGGGTGATCAGTGTGATTTGTGGGCCTCGACTGCTGCTGTGTAGTGTTCGTCGAATACGTCAGAACCCAACTGATGTCTGAGTTCAGCCAAGCGCCCTTTGAGTAAGTTGATTGCGGCAGCAGGGATGAGCTCTCGTAGTCGGACTACGGCACGAACAAGGCGTTCAATCGCGGCTGTTGTATCGCCGGAAATGAGCGAAATCGTGCTTCGAGTGATGTGACCATCCACGACGGCAAACCAATTGCCTCTCCGCGCTCCAGCGACCAGCAATACATCGGCTGTTGAAGTGGCCTTGTCCAAGTCGCTTTGCTCCAGCCAGATGGCACTCAAAATGGATGCATGCGTGACAATCTGCAGATCGTCTTCTTGGAGTTTCGACATCTCCAGGGCTTGTTCTAGCCAGGACGTTGCAGCATCTATACGGCCACGCACAATCCACTGAAGTCCAATGCGACTTGAACAGATGGCTTTGTATTTCACATCATCGTGTTGTTGGGCGATCTCCATCGCTTTCATCAAGTGCTTCTCCGCGTTCACAAAGTCTGCACCCGCCTTCGCCGCACCGGCCAATTCCAAATGTACATCTATCCGTTCTTTGTCTTCCGCTGGATGGGCCAATAAAGTCAGCGCTTCTTCACGAAGCAGGCGTGCTTTACTGGGAGAGATTGCTGCTTGTGCGAGCCGCCATTCTACGCCCAGTGTTGGTTCGTTTTGAGCGAGTTCAATCGCAGTGTTTGCAATGGCCAAAGGAACCGCATCTGGAGAGGTAAGGGCGACTCTCCGGCACCACAAGAGTTGAATGCGAGTGGCAAGAATCGTCAATTCCTCGTCTCGCGCCCACGCTTCTGCCGTTGCCAGTTGGGCTGTTGTTTGGGTGGCGCTGGGGTTGGCTTGAAATCTTCGTATGAGCAATCGAAGGGCCAGGGCGGGGTGGGCATTGGGATCGATTCTTAAGGCGAGCTGATCCGCCAAGCGCAGGGCTTGTTGCTTGCCTGTTCCAAGCAACGGTGTGTTCTCCAACTCTTCAATTTGAGCGATGAGGTTCATTTGTACAGCGCCTCCGCTATCGACGAAAACACCCATTGGCGCAAAGAGGAGAGGGATTGTGCAGACTGTCGCATTGACTCAATGGCATTTTGGGTCATGTCACCCGTGGCTGCGACAGGCATCCCCCTTGCTCGATGCAGTGTGTCACCCTGTCGCACCACGGTTCGGGCCAACTGTCGCAAGGCCTTGTCTGCATGTTTCAAAATGGAGAGGGATTGAGATCCGGGGCGGACGCGTTTCAACGCAATGGTGGCGGCCGCGAATTCGACTTGGGCTCGACCCATCGCGTTCACCAGTGCAGTTGCTGCATCGAGTACTGGCTGAAGTGTCGTGGTGTCCAAGACCCGTTCATTGGGGAGTTCTACGGAGCTTGCGCCGCCAGTAAAGGACGCGAGTGCGGCATCCACCGCTGCTATGGCAGGGTTGTCACTGATGGGTGCGGGTGGGGCAGCGAAGTGTAGGGATGGAATCTCAGGGATGACTGGGGTGGGGATAATGGTGTCGAGTGCCTGTGTACCCAGACGGATGGCTGCCATCGCTTCATTGGTCATGTGGAACTTTGGCTGATCTTGGCTTTCGTCCATGACCTCGCCAGCGGCTTCAACGATATGGGGAGCCACGACTCGACCTGTGGCTGCAACCTTTCTTGCTGACTCAAGAGCGTGTCCCCATGCGTCCCGACACAGGGATACGGCTACGGCCCGATCGCTGTGGGTCGCACCACCTTCTGTCGCTTCTGCACATACGGTCAATGTCGCTAAACGTGCGGCTGCACCAGCATGGCCTGTACTGGGCGTAAGGAGAATGGCAGCGGGCATGCTTGTAAGTCGGGCGACAGTGCGTGCCCCTTCTTCTGTTGCGTTGTTGGACAAGAAGCGTCCAATGGCGGATGCCCGTCCGATGGGGTCCAGATGGTCGGTTCGGTCAATCATTGATTCTGGGGCCAGTGTTCTGCGCCCGATGGCATGGGGGGTTTGAAGACCAAACTCGATGGCCCTGTACCGAGAATCACCTGCCCGATACTCCTCTTTCATTACGGGTGTTTTACCCAGCGATTCTTCGATGTGATCCATCTCGGATTCAGGAAGCCGCTCATCATCGGTAGATAAGTCCGTTTGGGGCTCTGCTACAGACTGTTGTTGCGGTGGGGCTCTGCGTGGCTTCTTGGGTGTGGGTTTTCGTGGAGTGTCATCGTCATCGCCGCCGAAGAGATGCTCCACTTCCCAAGGATTCATTTCGATGGGAATTGCACCCCCATCGTCGCTGCCACCACCCCCACCGCCGAAGGAGATATCGCCGACATCGAGAGAGCCGCCTTCATACTCCTCACCCTGCTCTTGTATTTCTTCTGCCAGCTCAAAATCAGCAGTACCGGTTGCGGTTTGTGAAGAGCTTTGTGTTTGCGCAAGGAGCGCTTGTACAGCCAAGTTGCCCATTTGTGGCTGGAGTCGCTCCGCGACATCCGGTGATATTTCTTGGCCCTCTTCAATTTTTTCAAGGCTGGATGTTTGCTCCTGTTGCTGGTCTGCGGCGTCCTGACTCGGAAGTCCGAGCTTCTTGCGCTGCTCATGAGAAATTGCCACAGGTCCCTCGCTGTCTCACGGTACCACGGTGATGAGCGCTCACCTCTGCTAAGCTACGACAATCTCCCGCGCGCGCGCGATGTCAGGTGGCGACATGTCTTCCATAGCTGGTCTTACTGTAACTGGGCGAAAGCTCCTTGGTCCTGCCTCGGATTTGGTAGAAGTTGAAGATACAGATGGCCTACGCCACACTGCCATCGTTTTCCACCCAACTTGGCAGCAGCACCCTGCGATTACTGATGCGCTTGCAGTGGTGATTGGTTTCTTGGAGTCTCCTCTTGTCACAGGTTTGGTGGAACTGGTTGGCCATGACGCGAGCGCAGGCGCATTTGTTTATCCAACGGGGCGAGTGTGGTCGGTTGCGGAATTGATTCGACTGTTGGCAGACCGGGGTGAACGTGGGGGTGTACGGGCCGGCCTTGAATTGATGTACACCGCAGGACAAATCTTGGTGGAAGGGGCCGATGCTGGGCAATCGCAGGGCGTTTACAGCCATGGCGGCCTTACGCCGAGACGCATCATGGTCAAGTCGGATGGTCAGGTCATGGTTGTCGGGTATGGTTTACCTCAGGTGGAGATTCTGAGGTTTCACGAGGATCGACGACAGGTTCCCCGAGAGGATTCATTTCGCTATTGCCCTCCTGAGCGTATGGAGGCTCGACCTGAGGATTTGACGAGTGATCTTTTTGGTTTGGCATTGATCGGCTTCGAAATGATGACGGGCAAGCCTGTGTACGATGGCTTGGTCAATGACATTCGGCAGCAAGCGGCGCGCGGGGAAGGGTCTAGGCGCTTGTTCCGGTTTCGCGAAGTGTTGCCTGAATCGGTACGAAACCTGCTTACGAAAGCGCTGAGGCCGGATGCGGAAGCGCGCTATGTTTCTGGCGATGACTTTTTGGCAGATGTGCATGCCTTGCTGTCGGACCGGAATGTGCCTGGACCCTCATTGTTGGACGTCATGGATATGGTCCAAGATGAGGGACAGCGAGTGGGACAGGCCATGCAGCAAGGCCGAACGCAGATGGTCGATCAAGATGAACTGAAAGCCCAATTGGACGCGCCGACCACAAAGACTGCGGAGTCTCTTGGTCGTAGTTCGGCGGATGTATGGGTTGCGGGACGTCGCAGGGCCATCGCGCGCAGAACTGATTCTGCCAAACCGGACATACCAGAGTCGCCACCTGAACAGGTAGAGGCACCACCACCAGAACCGGAACAGCCGCAGGCCATGGCACAGAGTGATCGTGCGGATGGGCGTTGGTCCAAAGTGCGCCGAAGCCCTCGAAATGCACCCAGAAATTTATCCAGTGATGCAGAGGATGATTTAGCCCCAATTTCTCCGATCAGTCCCAAGGGTGAATTGGCGGTACCCGAGCAGGAGGCCGCAGTTGATCCTGCGCCACGGACAACGGGACCCCCAAGCCGCGGAATCCGTCGTTCGCCCCGCTCACAGTCATCATCGGTGGATGCAACGAGTTTACCGACCACAGATGTTCCACCACCACCGACCGTACCCACGCCACCAACTGTGCCGTCGATAACCCCAGTGATTGAGCGAGCGGAAACAGAGGAATCGGGTACGTCTGCAGGAGAAATTCCTGCACCGCCGGTCATTCCTGATGCCTCTCCAGAGCCGTTGACGGCAGAGGATCTATTGGCGCGGATTCGAAGTGGTGTCTCCGGTTCCTCAGCCAAACGCGATGTCGGTACCGTTTCGAATCAGGAGACCATGGCATTTAGTCGGGAACCAGTGGTTGAACTGATGGTGGATGGTGGTTCAGATGATGCTGCTACGGTAATGCTTACACCCGAACAGTTGCGCCGTAAGTTTGCGGTTGAGGTCTCCGGTTCGGAAGCCGCTGTGGCCGTCGATGATGATGGTTCTCAACTGCTTAAGTCCAACGATATTTCAATAGAAATAAGAACCAAGAATGGCCGGACTCATAGCCTCACATTGCCTAGTGCATTGACTACAGCGCAGGCGGTCTCCTGGCTTGTGGGTCGGATTGTTCCACTTCCAATGGATCAATCTGGAACGATTCAGGGCTGGTTTNGTTTGGAGAAGGCGGGTGTTCGGCTCGATGTAGGGTCGACATTGTCGGTAACTGGACCCGGCCCCTACGACTTGGTCTATATCGATGCGGATACTCGAATTGTGGAGGTGCAGGTCAATGCCAATGGCAGTGATGTGCAGTTCAGTAATCCCATGAACACGACGGTTCCGATAGCCAGCCTTGTGGCACACCTTCGGGAATGGCTGGCGTTACCGGATGCCGATTGGCGTTTGGTATGCAATGGAAAAATCTTAGCCGACGATTTGATACTGGATGACCTCCCGACGGATCGGTCCTTGAACGTACAACTGCGGCCTGCAAAGTCATGAGTCAGGAGCGGTGGGATGTGGTCCTTCGGTTTGTCGATGGACCACTGTCGTTTCAGGGATCTGTGNCCTGTCGTGGGCCGGTGATTCGCTTGGGTGCGAATCCGGGGCCGGGTGGGCTTGGTTTGGATGGTTACAGAGGCCTGGATGAGCGGCATGCGGTCATTACTTGCTACGATGGTGGTTCGGTAAGTATCGCTCCGGTGGGTGGAAACCCAGTTCGTGTAGGACCGCATGAGTTTCAGGACTGGGCAGAACTACAGCCAATTCGGAAGCCGGTGTACCTGTCTGATGGCAACGCAGTTCATTTGGGGCCAATAGAGCGTGGAAGTACGTTTGTTTTTCAGGAAGCACAACGTCTGGGTGTCTGGAAAGAAGGTCAGATCATTTCAGAAGCAGCGCAGGTGAATCCAGATGTGTTGCCCAGTTCGGTAGAAACATTGGACACCCACAAAGGTGTACCCAGATGGTTTATTCCAGCAGTTGTAGTCCTATTCACCATCACCTTGTCAGGTGTGGGGCTTGCCGCTTGGCTTGGGTGGACTTTCGAACCACCTCCAGACCCGCTCGGGACCACCATGGAGGGAAAGGAGTACGTTACCGAGCTGGATGTGTCCAAGCCTGTACAGACCTATTTACTTGATGGCTTGAATCAGCCTTTTCACGACTTCGTCATGGGACCCAACGCAGAAGTTTCTGGTATGCCGGAACTGCGTGAACCAGAAAACTGGGACAAGAAGTTTTTCGAATATACGATTCGTTCGCTGAAAGTTCATAGCAGTATGCGGGCTGTCTGGAAGCGAATGGATGCCATTCATCGCGACTATTCGTATGTGGTTCGTGAACTGCGTGATGCCAAACTTCCTGAAGTGTTTGCGGGTATCCCATACCAGGAAAGCCGGTATCGATCGGATGTCACCTCTTTTGCTTGTGCAGAGGGGTGGTGGCAGTTCTTGCCCGAACCCGCCATCCGCTCAAATATTCGTGTACGAGATTGTAGTTTCAAGGGAACCCGCACGTTGTGGTCGCCCACAAAGATGGTTCCGCCGCCCAATGTCATGACGAATGCAGAGTACATTTTTAATAAGAGCTGTAAGATCACCTCTTGTGCCGTCGATGAGCGTCAAGATCTACAAGTCTCGACCGCTGGCGCCATTTATCTGCTTAACGATGCATATCGGGACCAGCGCTTGCGTGAGTCGGGAGCGGTGGTTCAGGCGACCATCTTGAGTCACAACGCTGGCTACTACGATGAGAAGATTGATGGCAAACGTCGTCCTGTGAACATTGGGCCGTCCTATGAACGGTATACACGAAAGGTCAACCGCCACCCAGCACCCAATTTTTATGGTGACAACATCTTGTGTGATTCGAGCGGTGCAAATCGAAAGGATACGATGGGCAATGGGTGTGGAGGTGTGCTGGTTAGCCACACTCAGCACTATGGCTACAACATCGTTGCCCAGCACATGCTGGCGGTTTGCTACTACGGTAAAAATTACAGCAATGATGCTGCNTTTGCGCCCTACAGGAAGTACCTGAAGAAAGATGGATACTGTGCCAAGCTAATCAAGGTGCCAACCCGAGAGGAAGTCGCACGATGGTAAATATGCGCTCCATCATGGTGTCAGCAGCATTGTTCATTGCCGTCTGCTTTAGTGCCTATTTGATCTCCACAGAGTCAGTGTTGCCGGATGAAGCTCAGATTCAACATGTGACCACACGCTCCGATGTGTTGCAGAGTATTTCTTACACCAAACCCAGCCGAGCGAAAAACCTGACGAAGTTTGGGTTTTCTGAGCAAATGGTCAAGCAGACGCTGGACAAAATGCGTCGTATTGAAGACAAACATGATCGGAAAATGACGCTTTTGTTGGAGCAAGCACCGGACCCTACAGCACTCATTGATGCACTGTGTGGACAGACCGCGGGTGTCCGTCCTCGGTATGGTTCGTTGCGGTTTATGGTGATTGAGGAGCAAGGTGTTCGTCGGCCCATCAAGATCAGTCGGATCACGCGACTTGAAGTGCAGGACTGGTCTCAAGTGGCTCCAATTACGGATGTTTTTCGCCATGTCGAACTCAATGAGAATCGACAGGATGATGCCACCATCATGGCCATTGCAGGAATCATGGAAAAGAAGGAAGACGANATTTTGAGGAATTTCGAGCCCTGGGGGCGGGGATTGTTGCCCGGTGCTTGGAGTTGGGATGGTGTGGTCAAACAACACCCGGGGATTTCCAAGACGATGATCGACTATTTTGCAGTGATGCATTTATTGGTTGAAAGGGCGACTGCAGATGATGGGATCTGCGGTGAAGAAGAAGAATAAAACGGTTAGAACGAGCAGGTTGGGTGAGTTCATGCGACCATGGCATGGATTGATTCAACTGCACTGAGGAACACATGGAGCCGCGACGTAGATTCCGGATTCTCAAAGAGCTCGCTGAAGGGGCGTTTGGGAAGGTGTATCTCGCGGAAATGATCACAGGTGACAACTTCAAATCTGTTGTTGCGATCAAACTTCTACATGGCAAGTGGGTCGGTCACGAAGAGATTGTACGCCGTTCTCGTGATGAAGCGCGTGTTCTTGGTCTTCTTCATCATCGAAATATCGTTCGTGTTGAAGATCTGACTTCTATCAATGGCCAATGTGCCGTCATCATGGAGTATTTGGAAGGCGTCGATCTGAAGTCGCTGATTCGATACTGTAAGAAAACAGGACAGCATTATCCGCGCAGGGTTGCGTTTGAGATCGCGGCCTCCACTGCAACAGCTCTACAGGCGGCGTACCATCGGAAAACACTGAATAGCGGCGAACCGTTGCACTTGATTCATCGCGATATCAAGCCATCCAATGTGATGGTTACAGTTGCGGGTGAAGTCAAAGTCTTGGATTTCGGTACCGCTCGTGCCGAGTTTGCCCATCGAGAAGCGGAAACCAAAGCCCTCTCTTTCGGCTCGGCGGCCTATATGGCCCCCGAGCGAATGATGGGCGATCCAGATGGACCCGCCGGGGATATTTTTTCCTTGGGAATCACTTTGTATGAAATGTTGGCCCCGGAGAGCTTCGGAAAAATCTTTATTCGGGGTGAGAAGTTTGATGAAGCTTTGGATGAACGAATTGGGGGCCTGAATCTCAGTGACTTGGATGCAGGGGTGGCGGAGAACGTACTCCACTTGCTTCG
>PALY01000072.1 GCA_002707085.1 Deltaproteobacteria bacterium | reverse complement strand
CACCGGTGTATGTCTGAAGGTCGCAGCGTTCATCGTATTCATCGTGAACACCATCAACCCAACCCCCACCTGCAGGGTTTTCTGAACACTTGTAGCCGTAGTATTGATCCCTGGAATCTTCGACCAATCGGTCTACACCCACAATCATATACAGGGGTGTGCCGCTGTCTTTCTTGCCCGCGATCTTCTGGAAAATTGCGAGTGGCTTGGTCGCGAAAATGAACCGATCGTAGGTGGAACCACCGTGGTTTTCACCGAACAAATCATCGAACCCATCACCACCGTTGGCCAACAGTCCCAAACCCCAGTTTGATGGTTGGCGTCCGATTTTGATCTTTCCAATCGGTACATCGAACTCCATCCAAGCCCGCTTGATTTGGAATACATCTGTCTCTTGGCCATCGATTCCCGTCACAGAAGGGTCTCCTGCGAACAGTGCAGTGGCGGCCTTGGAGTCGTTGTCTCCCCACACAACATCATCGAGGACATCGGCCATCATGATGAACTTGGCTTTTTTCTCAAACGCGACTGTAGGCTGCAACCGGAGGCGTTGCTGCATGTAGGTTCCGTTGCCACCGGGTCGACCGGCACCAGGGCCAGAAACCGGAGCTTCGAAAAGGTCTTTGAACACGTATCCACGGGTTCGGTAATAGCCTTCAAGATCGAAAGTCAGATCCTGTTCTTCAGCGGCATTGGCGGATTGAATCCCCAACGCACAGACAAGTGCCGCAAGCAGGTTCACGTTGCCTCCTTCTGTTTCGTTTCAGTGTTGTACTGTTTAGCGACTACAGCCAGCCAAACAGGTGTCAGGCATTTTCACGCCGTCTTGGATGCCCGTGTACAAACTGGAGATGTTGATGCTTTTGGCAAACACATTCAGTTCTGTTCGGGCAACCATGGAATGTCCACCAAGACCGTCGGCGACGTATCCCTTCACAACCCATTTACCGACCGGTACATCCATGATGATCCAGAGACCATCTGCAGATGTGTAGGGTTGGTTCCGGTTCGGGAAGTCATCGATAAAGTACTTGGCAATCGCACCTTCTGGGATGGCGCCGGAATCGTCTTCTACAACGACCTGCAGCCCTTCAATCTGATTGCCATCACAATCGTATGCAGAACCCGCAATGATTCCCTTTTCTTCATCTGGGCTGGTACCCAAGAATGTTGGGATGAGACCATATGTCGCAGATGACACGCTGTTGAGTTCGTGTGTCACAGTCGGAATGGAACTGTAGGGAAGCACATCATGGGCTTCGATGGTGACCCGGGTCGCGTCCAATACTGGGTCGGTGTAGACCTTGGATGTAAACGCAGCACATGTTGGCATTTCAACCGAAAACATTCCGTTGGAATCTGCAACAGAGGTGGTGTCGGGAGCGCCAAAGATTCCATCTGCAAGGTAGATCTCAGCGGTTGCTTCATCGACTGGAACATCGTCTTGGAAGTCCATGATGGTGGCCGTCATGGTGCGGGTGGCTTCACAGCCTGCTGCAGGAGATTCTGTACCCAATGTACCGGTGAAACAATCCAAGTTTCCAATCGGTGGGTCCGTCACGGAAATGAAGTCTTCGAAAACGCCGCCGCCGCCGCCGCCGCCATCTGCATCGCCATCGCCATCGCCGAGTAGACTCCCGCCTCCAGAATCTTCCGTCTTATCTCCACAGGCAACTACAAGCGCGAGGCTCATCCAAATCAGTTTTCGCATGGTTCTATCTCCAATAAAATCGTTCGTTTCAGCATTCCAGCTGACCATCGTGCCTGCGGCACGTAGCCAAACCAGGCCCCTTGTCAATGTAGCAGCCCTTTTAGGGGGTCCAATCCATCAATTGATCAGCGTATTCTTCATAAATTGCCGCTGTACGCGGCCCCAGTGAGTTCGTTTCCTCATAATGGTCCCCTTCCGCTTCTTCGATATAGGGAATCAATTCATGAAGAATGTAGTTGTACTCTGGAATAATGTAGCCAAGCTCGTCGTTGCCAAGGCCAATGATCCAGTTCTCTTGACCCCCCATTCGTTCTTTTAGGTACGGGCCTTCTGGCGCCAAACTCAAGTTGGGTGGGTTCGCTTGGTCGGGATCAAAAATCGGATGGTCCAAATCACCCAAGTTGGTGTGGCTGCCGTCGTAGCCACCCACAGCAAGTTCTGGAAGCAGTTCACCAGGCACGGTCAGCATCCGAATGGAACCCACATCCAGCATGTCGATTTCCGACTGAAGTTCGGGGATGTTGTAGTCATCCAATGGGGCATCGGGATCGTAGTTGAACGCGGGTCGCTGAAACACACCCATCAAATACATGGCCTGAAACGCAAAGTTGTCGATGGGCATGTAGATCTGCATTCCCCGCAATGCCAGTACAGGATCTGGATCAGGGGTCACACCCTCCAATGACTCCAGTGCTTGGCTTGCCATCATGTGTCCGATGGCCTGGGCTTTCTCGAATGTCGAATCACGGAAGACGTCTCCGTCTCGGTTGGTGACTTCGACACCCAGTGGGGTCATCATGCCGCCCACCGATGCCTGCACATACAAGCTGACGCCTCCCAGACCTTCAACCGCACCCGATTCCCAATCGACACCGTTCTCCATGCCGTCGCGAACATAGTGAGCAAAATCACTGGTGATGGCCGTATTTTCGTCCGCCAGTGCTTCAGGGTGGTTTCCAAAGTTCACCAATGTCGCGATGGTTGCTCCGGACATGTTCCGCAACAATGCAACGCCCATCATTTCGTCGACAATGCGGGGGTCTCTTTTGTCGTGGATTTGATTGAAAGTGCCTTTTTCTGGAACATCTTCTGAAACATCCGCAGACGACACCAACAACTCGGCCGGCTCCAACTCCGCGATTGCATTTTCGACGGAGTCGACCATGGTGGTTTTCAACTCCGCCATCCAATCGTCGTTCACCCCTCGTTTGCCCACTTGAAGTCCCCATTGGCCCAAGGTGTCGGGCGCTTCATGCACGTGGGTGGAACTGACGATGATTTGGTCTACGTCTAATCCACGCTCAGCCGCTTCAGCACGGACATCCAGAACATCACTGTAAAAGAAGCCGACCACATCGAGAGAGATCAATGCAACCGTGGTGTCTCCCTGGCGCAGAACCAAGGTACGGGACCAAATGTCGTCATGCACGCTGTTTGCTGGGCGTCCATTTTGGAAACCCGCGAGCCACATGGCTTGGAATTCACCATCGGCTTCTCCTTCATCTGCGCCAGGCCAACCTTCATCGCCTTCGCAAAGCTGGTCGCATCCGCAATCAAGAAAGGCCTCGGTTTGCTTGTCCCACTCTCCATCACCCTCGCCTTCGCCTTCGACCAGAACCCAGTCGGGGTCGCCAGGACAGATGCCATCTTCGCCGCAATCCAGCCACTGTTCAAAACAAGTTGGAGTGATCGGTAGCGCACTGGCACCCGCTTGAAGTGGACCGTCGCCATTTGCACACTGAGCGTCACCTGGGCAAACGATATCGGGCCGCCACGGGCCAGCAGAACCGGAGTCATCAACAGCCGACTCTTTGTCATTGTTGCAGGCAAAAACAAACAAAAATGGAATGGTCCAGCGCATCGGGACTCCTACTGAAGGAGGCCCACTAACCGGATGAATACCCACAGCGAAAAACTGGTGGGTTCCATGGACCGGCATGGGTGTAAAAATCAGTGGCTATTTTGGCTCACTGTGCACAGCTTTGGGGTGTGTACGGGTTAGCCGTCGCCCATGTCTAAGTTTTCAAGAATTGCTGTCTACTGTGCATCCTCTGATGAGATTGCACCGAAGTACCGAAATGCGGCGGTCGCCATGGGACATGCGATGGCAGACCAGGGGATTGGGCTTGTTTTTGGCGGGGGCAGTGTCGGCCTGATGGGTACGATTGCCGATGCCATCTTGGAACGGGGTGGCGAAGTCATTGGGGTGATTCCAGAAAAACTCCAAGACCGTGAACTGGGCCATACAGGGTGTACAGCGCTTCATGTTGTGGACACCATGCACACCCGAAAGCAAATGATGATGGATTTGGCCGATGCATTTATCGCCATGCCGGGCGGCTACGGAACGATGGAAGAGTTGTTCGAAGTCGTGACTTGGGCGCAGCTAAACTACCACCGAAAGCCGGTGGGCGTTTTAAATGTCGATGGGTTTTATGATGCGTTGATTGCCTTCGTACAACACGCTGTGAACGAAGGGTTTGTACGAGAAGAATTGCGCCATCTGATCACGGTTGATCAAGATCCAGCACGCCTTCTGGAAAAGCTGGAAGCAGCCCATGTGCCGGACTTGGACAGTTGGCTCCCGAATCCTGCGAAGCGCGAGGCATAGCGCTCGCAGTAAACGTCCGATTGTAGGACAGGTATGTAGGTCTATTCTTGAACAATGGACCGCTAAAGTACTGAACTTGCTTCGGCATGCCCCCTGCACATGAACTGGCGTGGAGGTATTCCATGGCACACATTGTTCATTCCATGACACTCGCAGGCATTGAGGGCATGCCCGTTTCTGTGGAAGTTGACTTACCAAGGCGCTTACCTGCAACCATCATTGTGGGGTTGCCTGGAAGTGCAATCAGAGAAAGCACACATCGTGTGCGTTCAGCAATCAGTGCCTCGGGAAAATCTTACCCCAAGCGCAGAGTGGTGGTGAATCTGGCACCAGCCAACCTACCCAAAGTAGGAACTTCATTTGATTTACCCATAGCGGTCGGCATTCTATTCGCCGATGGTCAAGTCGCAGGCGAAAAAATCCCCAACACAATCTTTATGGGAGAGCTTTCCTTGGATGGAAAATTACGACCCATTGATGGTGCCATCGCGTTGGCCATCGCTGCATCTGAGTTTGGTGCCAAACGAATTGTACTGCCGGCGGAGTGTGCATCTGAAGCCGCAGTGATCGAAGATATCGAAGTTCTATCTGCAGAAAACTTGATCGACGTAATTAATTGGCTGGATGGCGATGGAGAGCTGCCCACAGCAACACTCCAAACCAACTCAACCCCTTCCTCTAAACTTGATTTATCCGAAGTCCGGGGACAACACCGCGCCAGGCGCGCACTCGAAATTGCCGCTGCTGGGGGCCACAACCTGCTGATGATCGGATCACCGGGATGCGGCAAAACCATGTTGGCGGCACGCATGCCAACCATCTTGCCAATGCTGACTCCAGAGGAAGCCATCGAAATCACCCGCATTCATTCAGTAGCGGGAATTCTGCCTCACGGCAGAGGCCTTACTGAGTCGCGACCATTCCGGTCGCCACACCACTCGATCAGCGCTGCAGGGTTGATTGGAAACGCACACCTAAAGCCAGGAGAGGTTTCGCTGGCCCACAATGGAGTTCTGTTCTTGGATGAACTTGCTGAATTCAACCGAAGGGCCATCGAAGTCTTGCGCGGTCCCCTTGAACACCGGGAGGTACATCTGACTCGGGCGCAAGGAACCGCCAGGTATCCAGCAAGCTTTTCATTGGTTGCCGCTGCAAATCCTTGCCCCTGCGGGTACAGCGGTCACCCTACACATCCGTGTATGTGTACTCCTGCAAAAGTCGACCGTTATCGACAGCGCCTGTCTGGACCATTGGTCGACCGAATCGATCTGCAAGTATGGGTACAACCGATCGGCGCAAACGATTTGGTACAAGAACAATCGGGGGAAGCGTCCAGCAATGTCCGACTTCGAGTGAATAAGGCACGTGAATATCAGCGAACACGGTTCCAAGAAACAGACACTGTTTGCAACGCTGAACTTCAAGGAGATGCGATACGCGAAGCCGCAGACCCAACACCCGAAGCATTGGATCTACTTCGCCGAACCCTAGACACCCATGGTTTATCCGGACGAGCGTGGGCAAGATTGCTGAAGGTGGCCCGCACCATTTCTGACTTAGACAAAGGGGGTCCAGTTCAGGCTGAACACATTCTAGAAGCGAGTGCTTATCGTTTGGAAATGGCAAGCTGATGAAGGACCTATTGATGTCCATTCAATTGATCTTTGTCATCGATCGGATCGAGCCGCCGTGGTTGGTCGTAGAGTGGTCACCGTCAGGCGACATCACCGAACTCCCCCAATCGCTACTCCCCAAAAACACACAAGAGGGTGAACGGTGGCTCCTAAGAGCGAAAACACAAGATCAATGTGCAGCCGAGGCCACACTCAATACCCACCCGAAAGAATGGCAACCGGTGAACTTTGAGATTCCCAAAGCCATCACCCTGCCAACGGCAACCCCATACTGTTTTCAATTCGACGGGCCTCTATAAATCTGGAGAAGCCAGACCGAAACACCCACCACTTACCGGGTACATCCGCCCAGACAAACAGGGCACACCACACGGAGTATGAACCAAAAACACCCTATTCATGCGGGTGTACCCGACCTTATCTTCCAGCGTATGTGACTGGCTTTCCGAATGGCAGATTGTCCGAAAGGACGCCATCGCGTGCTGCAACCACACCATTTACAACCACAAGGTTTGGCGCCACGCCGACTTCGCGACCGATGTAGGGCGACCAACCACAGTGTGGACCCAGCATATCGGATGTCAGTTTGGTGGTGTTGCCTTCACGGAAGAGCAACAAATCAGCGTCCGCTCCCTCCTCGATACGGCCCTTTCCTTCCAGATTAAAAATCCGGGCTGGGTTCTCACAACACATGGCAACCAAAGTCTCCAGGTTGATCTTTCCGTTCTTCAATGCACCCATCAGCAGTGGGAGCATTGCACCCACACCAGGGATGCCCGAAGGTACAGACCAATATTCCTGTTTCTTGGAAGCCAAAGAATAGGGTGAGTGTCCGCTAGCGAAGGAATCGATGCGACCCCGTTTCACGGCAGCCAGCATCGCACGTCGGTCCAATTCTGGCCGAACTGGCGGGTCCACTTTGATGAGTGTCCCCTGATTCCCCGCATTGTCGATGCTCAAGAACAGGTGCTGCGGTCCGGCTTCACAAGTAATCGGCAAATCATCCCGATACGGATCAAGCGCCGTAAGTTCGCCTGCTGTAGAAACATGGCACAAGTGTACCGATCTTCCACTTTCCTTCACAAGTTCAATCAACGTCTCTACACCGCGGATTGCCGCTTCTGGTGGACGCACATCATTGTGTACAGGGTTGTTCGAACCTTCATTCGCTGAAAGAGCCGCATTCAGAACTTCTTGCTCTTCAGCGTGAACTCCGAGCAGCCCCTTGGTCTTGGCAAACACATCGCGAAGCACATCTGGATCGAGTCCAGACACGCCACCGGACTCGCCCATCAACACCTTGGTTCCACAAATCAGACCCGCGTCCCAAAGAGATCCGATGTCCTCTAGATTAGAAACATCCGAACCGGCCCACACGCCAAAGTTCACCGCAGACTCGGCACCCGCATGCGCCAGCTTCTCTCGAATCGACGCTTCGTCCAATGTAGGAGTATCCGCATCTGGCATCGCCAACACAGTGGTTACACCACCCACCAACGCCTCTCGGGCGCAGTTCGTCCACGACTTCTTGCTCGGATCCTCAGAATCCCGGAAATAAACATTGGAATCTATCACGCCGGGCATGACAAAACGGCCTATGCCTGAAATCTCTTCCTTCGCGCCGCCAGCTGGATTTCCACCAACATATGCGACCTTGCCGCCCTCAATGGCTATATCAGCCACAAGACGACCACTCGAACGAACAATCGTCCCATCTCGAATGATCAGGTCGTACACAACGCCTCCCGCGCGGTAATTGGCTGTCCTGCTATCCTTTTTGACGGTTACGTCCACATCACAAATAGTTCAATCCATGTTCAAAACACTTTTCATCGCCGGCCCCCCCTTCGACGTGTCCCTTTGGGATCAGGTATCCACCAGGATGGAAAAACATGGATATCTATGCGAGAGCGTGCCACTGCTTGTCGATGGCAACGGCTCCATACATGAAGAAGCCGAACGGGTCGCACATCACATCAAAGAATCAACAAACCCCACCATTCTTGTGGCTCAAGGCAGCGCACTCCCCGTCGCCGTCTCCGCATCCGCCATTTCAAAACCAACAGGAATCGTGATTACAAATGGAGCCTTGGGGCGAACCGATCCCCTGACCCGGGCCATGTGTGCAGCGGCTCATTTGCCACATTTGATGTTCAATCAGATGTTTTCACCCGACATCGTACTGCGATGGCTTCGTTCATCTGCGGGCCTTCGGCGAGCCGTGGTAAATCCATACGTCATGGACCATGACACCACTGTCGCGATTTGTGGACCCATTTTCGAAGACAAAATGAAAAGGAAACGACTGCAGCGTTACCTCCAAAACCTCTCAGAAGAAGCAGCGAAAACACCCAGACTTACTTCAAAAACACTCATATGCTGGGGTGATAGCGACCCAATTAATCCAGTTTTAAAGTCACCTTTAACAGATTCAAACGACGCCCTATTAACCAGAGACATCGTCCCTGGAGGCAAGTACCTTCACCCGGTGGAAAGACCCTGGGAGATCGCGGACCGAATCGATGCCTGGGCCTCAAAACACCTAACCACGACATGAATGTCACGATTTGAGCAATTTTTCTGCAGAAAGCAGCCGCAAGCAAAACATAAAAATCACCTAAATTACTGTTATTGCTACTAATTTATAACCAAAAAGCCACATTGGCATGGTTTGTGCAGTATTTCCGGGCGGAGACGCAAAGACGGGACCGGCGGGAAGAACCCCCACCACCCCTCATCGCAAAAGACGCCCGGCCCTGGCCGGGCGTCTTCAATTATAGGTCTATATATGAATGTTGAAGCGCTGCGTTCTATCGGACTGAGTATCGCTACAGATGCGCTACATCTGAGGCCATACAGCAGAGACCTGTGGCCCAGAGACACATTAAAAATGTACAAAGAAGGTGTTCTACCAGAACTACCACAAGCCGTTGTCTGGCCAGAACGACCCGAACACGTAGAAGCGATCATAGAGTGGGCCACCCAAGAAGGGGTCACCATCGTCCCCTTTGGCGCAGGCTCTGGGGTTTGCGGTGGAGTCAGAGGTCGAGCAGGCAGCCTGGTTGTGGATCTAAAACGGATGAACCGCATCCTTGCCATCAACCCCCACAACCGTACCGTTCAAGTGCAATCCGGACTTTTGGGCCAACACCTTGAAGACCAGCTTGAGCAAACGGGTTGGATGACCGCCCATAGTCCATCATCCATCGCTTGCTCCACAACCGGCGGCTATGTTGCAGCACGAAGCGCTGGACAATTCTCGAGCCGCTACGGTGTCTTCGATGACATCCTGCTGGCAGCGTCTGCAGTCACACCCAAAGGAAAACTGCAGACTGGCCTTTGGACACCGAAAGAAAATGAAGACCTTCTGCCGGTTTTATGCGGTTCGGAAGGAGGACTCGGAATTGTTACCGACATGCTGCTTCGCATATCCCCACTCCCATCCGACCGATGGCTGCGAGGCTACGCCTTTCCAGACCTACAGTCCGCATGGACTGCGATGCGAGAACTCATGCAGGCCGGAATTTGGCCCAGCGTCCTGCGCCTATACGACCCGGTTGACACAAAAATCGGCGGTAAAACCTCCGCATCAGACGCCAAATCGGGAGGAGGCTTCGCATGGATGAAGAACCTTGCATCCAAGAGTCCTTTCTTACAACGACACCTCCTGAACTTACCGCTCGCCCTTCCTGGGCTGATCAACAAAATATCAGCGGGGATCTCTGGTGAAGTCCTCTTGATTGTGGGATTCGATGGACCCACCCCCATCGTTGAAGCTTCAACCAAAGCTGCACAAAAAATCCTTGCTAATGCCCGCGACATGGGGCCGGAGCCCGGCGAACACTGGTTCAGACACCGACACGATGTGTCCTACAAACTGGCCCCTGTTTTCATTGCTGGTGCATTCGCGGACACCATGGAAGTGGCGGCCACTTGGGACAAATTACCCACCCTATACCAAGAAGTTCGTGCCGCACTTGGGCGCCACACTGCCGTAATGGCCCACTTCAGTCACGCCTACGCTGAAGGCTGCTCCATTTACTTCTCATTCATGGGACGTGGCCAACTAAAAACCTACGACGCCACATGGAAAGATGCGCTTGACGCCGCCCGGTCCGCCGGAGGCACTGTGACCCACCACCATGGCGTAGGTGTCCTAAAAAGTGAGGCTGCAGCCAAAGAAGCCGGTGCCGCCATTCGGGTTTGGAATGAAATCAAAACATCATTGGATCCAGATGGCATCATGAATCCCGGCAGACCGTTCCCAATAGACTTCGAACCCACCACCGATGACACCCTGTCCGCACCGACCGATGGTCCTGTATTCGAACTCAACGAAACCAGCCTGTTGGCGACAGTGGACCCCCAAAGCAACCCCGACACACTTCAAACAGAACTCGCTTCAAAAGGGTACACACTCCGGATCCCGCCCGATCGACCATTTGGTGAATGGCTGCCTATACTCTCAAGAGAAGCCACCCAAGCATGGGAAACACCCGTTTTCACAATCCAAGCCCGCTTTGATGATGGAGTCAGGACCCGTATTCAACCTGCACCAAGATCTGCAGCCGGACCGGACTTGCGATGGAGCCTGATGAGACGCGCCACTCTGGAAACCGTCCAAGTCCCGATCCGGGCGCTGTCAGGTGACATCAATATCGTCGGTGGACACCCCCACCTGGATCTCCGGGATGTAAGACCTGCTTGGCATACAGCCAACGGCTGGGGCTTTGAGAAGAGCCAATCTGACCTTGCTGAAATTTGCCATGGTGAACCCTCATCCCAGACACAGCCCACGCGCAACCCGAAGGAGAGTTCATGAATTCGGAACTATCCACCTGCGCCCTGTGCCCCCGCTTGTGTCGTGACCGATGTCCCGTCTCCGTGGGCAGCGGAAGAGAAGCAACAACACCAACATCAATCATGACGGCTGTTTTGCTTGCCAAAAAGAACCCGGAACTGGAGCCTCAAGCGGCTCAAGCCGTTGATCTATGTACACGATGCGGTCAATGCACGAGCGCCTGCGGCCTTGACATGCCTGTTGTTGAAATGTTGGACCAAGCCCGCACCATTCTGCAGCCAGCACCCAAAGCGTGGGTCCCACCCACGATTCGTGGCAACGCACGCCAAGTGGCCATCATCTCTGGCGATACCGATTGGAGTCCCGCCTTAGAGAAACTCCTCAATGAAGATGTAGCGACACTACATACAAACGACTTCTTGGGTGCTGCTCATCAATGGCGGACCGACACCCGGGAAGCGCACACTGCCCAACTCACCGAGCTGTTCAAGCATCGAACTGCAATCACCGCAGATCACATCTGCGCCCAGGTAATTGATTCCACAAGCATCCCGATAGAACACCTACACAGCCTCCTTCCAGAACACAGTCTGCCCAGATGGCGCTCCTGCCACGAACCCAACGAGGGAAGACATGTGTCCACCATGACGAAATGCTGTGGTGCGTCCGGCCCCCTTCAGAACACCCACCCAGACATCGCAAAAGAAGTCGGACGAGACATTGCACGGCGGCTGGACGGTCAGCATGTGTACTCGGCGGATGAACGATGCGCCCGACATCTGCAAAGTTGTGGCGCCGCAGTTACGGGTCCGGTCGAATGGCTCATGAGCCAGGGAGACCCGGATGCCAATCGGTGAATCAAATCGCTTCCATCGGCCTGAAGGCAGTGGCGCAAAAAACCAACAAGAGAAGATCTGTCTCATCGTAAACCCGCGCGCAGGTGCCGGTCGAGCAGGCTCGCAAATAGACACCCTGAAACGCCTACTAGATCGTTCCTTTGAACAATGGGACGTACAACTTACTCAAGCGCCCAGACACGCTACCCACCTCGCACGAGAAGCGGCAGAAAAGGGCTTCGACATTGTTGCTGCCGTCGGTGGCGACGGTACATGCCATGAAGTCGTAAATGGCTTGATGAAAAATGGACGTGCGGTCCGCAAAAAGACTGCTTTTACCGTCATACCCTTTGGCACAGGGTCTGACCTAGTACGCTCATTAGACATTCCGAGCCGAACTGGAGAAGCACTGTGGATCGCCGCTACCGGGATTTCACTGCCATCCGATGTAGGGACAGCCACCTTCACGACGGACAAAGGTGTTGAGGAAGAGGTATTCATCAATGTGGCCGGGTTTGGAGCCAATGGTGATGTGGTCAGACGAGCCAACAGCAGCTCAAAACGTTTTGGTGGTGCAGCCACCTTTATTGGTGCCACCCTACGAACATTGGTTCGCTATGAACCCGGCGAGGTCCGGGTCACGATTGAAGGCTCCGACTCTATCTCACACTGGGAAAACAAGCTTCTCAGTTCATTTATCGCAAATGGACACTATTGCGGTAGCGGCATGTTCGTCGGGAACGGAGGCTCGATGCAAGACGGGAAATTGGATCTCAGCTTGTTAAAACCCACTCCTCTCCTGCGGCAAGCTTTAGACTTCCGACACCTGTACGACGGGAAGTTGGGTGAAAGCACTGGCGTCACACAAACCTCGTGCACAAAAATCCAAGCGGAATGCACAACAGGGGCACCCGTACCTGTAGAACTCGATGGGGAATCAAGAGGATTTCTACCCGCCAGTTTTGCGATTCATCCAGGCGCCCTCACCATACGTGGCGGATGGCTGCGTAAACCCGAATAAAAGCAGCAAAACGCCCAAAGATAAACGGTAGAAAAACAACTTCAAAAGATGTTTTTCCGGATACTTTATTGTCCAAAAAGAGCGCCACATCAAACACTCAAAAAAAAGAATGCGACCTGAAGTTTAGTTATTTTAGTTATTATCGCCGCTTGGAAAAACCAGCGTCGACTCATAGGTAGAAAATCGCAATTCATTTGTTCATTACTTTGACATACGAACATTTAGCATCTATGTTGTCACTGCTAACAGGAGTCCTGTTCGCACAACGGTTTAGTTATTTTAGTTTATAAACATTGGAAGACAGATGAACAAAGCAGATCTCACTGAAGCGCTTGCATCGCGAGCAAACATTCCTAAGGTTCGTGCGGCGAACTACATCAACATTGTGATGACAACCATCCAAGATGCGCTTGTCTCCAATGACAAAGTCACCATCTCAGACTTTGGAACATTTACAGTTTCTCAACGCCGTGAGTTCGTGGGACACAACCCGAAAAATGGTTCTGAGATTCGCGTACCTGCAAGAAAAATTCCGGTCTTCCGAGCTGGAAAGGGTCTCAAAGAATCCTTGAACCCATAAGGGAAACCCTGAATCTCACCAAAGCGGCGGAGCAATTGCTCCGCCGCTTTTGTTTGAGACCCCTTTGTGACATCCCCATTCACCACTTGACGAAGGGTCATGTTGGGGTAAAACTCGCAGAACTTATCGAATGGTAAGCATGGCACACCGCGTGGCCATCGGGTCCTTGACATTTGTCAGACCCAAAAGGGAAACCACACCCGCAAGGGAAACTACACCCACGTGACTGCGCTGCAGTCTACGGGAGAACAAGACATGAACCCACCAAAGACCCTTCGCATCGCAGCTGTAGCCATTGCTCGGGATGCAACCGCGATACTGCCGACAGAATCTGGCGATTTCCAAATCCATGCGTTCGAAATGAATGATGGCCGGGAAGCGATGGCGATTGTCGCCGGCGATGTAAAAAACAAAGAGGACGTCCTCCTCCGAGTCCATAGCGAGTGTTTTACTGGAGACGTGATGGGCAGCCTGCGCTGCGACTGTCGCGCTCAACTCAAAAAAGCCCTTGTAACCATCGACGAAGAAGGGACAGGCGTAGTCGTGTACCTTCGACAAGAAGGCCGAGGCATTGGTCTGCTGAATAAAATCCGAGCGTACAACCTCCAAGACAACGGTCGAGATACTGTCGATGCCAATTTGGAGCTGGGTTTCGATGATGACCTGCGAACCTATGAAGTTGCAGCAGAAGTCATCAACTACCTTGAAATTCAAAGCATTCTGTTGATGTCGAACAATCCGCTAAAACGGTCAGATCTTGAGCGCAACGGAATCACCGTAAATGACAGCGTGGGCTGCATTACTGACGTTACGCCCCACAACAGGTTCTACTTAGAGACCAAGCGAGCCAGGTCCGGACACCTACTCTAATCCTGACTCTGCAGCCCAGTGAATGGGAGAAGACACGCTTGAATCGTTGACAATAGGCCAGTTTGGCGGCTACAACCGTCGGACGGGATTGCATCGCGCAATCAAAAGGAGAAAGGCATATGCCTCGCAACGGTTGGCTCGTTTCCACCCTCATCCTTCTTGCTGCTTGTGACGGTGTGCCAACGTCTGGCGGAGAACGACTTCCTCAAGCTGAAATATCCACCCACAAAGTGAATTTTGGTGATGTCAATTGGGGAGAAACCGTACTCCAAGATGTGACCATCTCAAACAGTGGAGGCCTCCCTCTCGGTGTATCGAGCATCGCGCTTGGCACCGAAGAAATGGAAGGCAACTTTATTCTCAGTTTAGGGGGCGCCGTGGAATGTGGCGACGACGCATCCGCAACCACGGAAGATCCTGCTGATGAAGAAGGTGAATCCGAAGATACAGGAACCAGCACCGATGCTGAAACTGAAGCGGACGCCGTCAGCACACAGTCTGTGATCACCATCGGACCAGACTGCAGCTACACCTTTCAGGTGGGCATCAACCCAATATCTGTTGGTAAAATCGTTGGTTCTATCAACATCGAAACCGCAACAGATGATGCAGAATCACCCAACTATTACCGAGACCCTGATCGTTTCCGAGACACTGTGGTGCTTGAAGGACTGGCAGAGCAAGGCGAGCCAAACATTGTGGTGAGCCCAAGAACGCTCGACTTCGGTTTCCCCTACCCTGGAGAGCCGGTCACAAAGTACATTGAAGTTCACAATGTCGGCTCTGGCGATCTCACACTTGAAAATCCAATCCTCGATGATGATTGCGACGAGCGCTTCGAGTTTGACTTCGCACGCCTAACGGATGGAACCGTACTGGAAGCCCGCACATCCACCCTTTTGTCTGTCATCTACACACCCACAACGGGCTCTAATGCCGAGTGTGAAATGACCCTAACTTCGGACGATGTCGACAAACCATCGAGTCGTGTCAGCATCCGAGGCCACAAAGGCACAAACCCTCTGTGTACACCACCAACCATAGAGGTCATCTCGCCTGCACCAGGACACATTCACGGCACGCTCGATGATCTTGTCCTTGAGTTGAGAGCCTTTGATGCTGAACAACCTGCAACGTCTCTGCACTGCAGCGTGACAAGCGCATTTCAGGAAGAAGCAGAAGAACTCGCGGACTGCACACCGTACTCGCAATCCGGACACACCGTGGTCTCCATCCCAGCCTCTAGCTTGATGGAAGGTACGGACACCATCCTGATTGAAGTACAGGATGATTGTGGCTTTGAATCATTTGCCGCAACATCTGTTGTATATCGAAGCACCTACCCACCATCCGATGACGATGGCGACGGATTCTCAGATACGGTCATCACCAACCCCGACTGCGACGATGACGACCCACTGGTCTACCCATTGGCCACCGAGATCTTTGACGGAAAAGACAACGACTGCGATGGTGAAATCGACGAGAACACCGAAGGCATGGATGACGATGGCGACGGCTTCTCTGAAGTCGATGGCGACTGCAATGATGTCGACGACACGATGTACCCTGGCGCCCCTGAACTCCAAGACACCAAAGACAACGACTGCAATGGAACGGTAGACGACAACACGGGTCTTTACGATGATGATGGGGACGGTTTCGCTGAAACCGACAACGATTGCAATGATAACAATAGCGAAATCAGCCCTGCAGCCATCGAATACTGTGGAGACGGTATCGACAACAACTGCAATGGACTGATGGACCAGAGAGATGGCTGCACCCCCATCGATACCGGACCCATCATCTTGGGCGGCATTCAGATGGAAGCCACCGCTCTGGGCAAAGGCGAAAGCACAATCATGACCATCGACGTCTATGACGCAGACGGAGATGAGTTGACCTTCTCCTGGCAAGAAGACATCGCACTTACCGAACAGGGACACAATGGCTTCGATTCAATCGCAACCCAAACTGTCACATGGACCGCTCCATCCAACCTTCCAAGTGGCTCCCAGGGTGAAATCTACACCGTTTACGTGATCGTCAATGACGGCAATGGACACGAAGTCCGAACCCTCACCAACATCACCGTGTACCCAGATCCGGTTCTTCAAACTGTGGACGCCCCACGTGTCGCCTCCGGATGCAGCACTATCCCCACAAACAAGCAAGACATCACTGGATTCGCTTGGGTCCTTCCGATGCTGCTCGCGGCCGTAGGCTACCGACGCAGACAAGAGTAAGTCAACTACCGTAACGAACCAACGCTGCAATGGCGGCGGTGTCTGCCCGTAAAATGGAAGCACCCAAGCCAACAGGCGTCCACCCCATGGCCGTTGCCTGAGACACCTCTGCGTCAGTGAAGCCACCTTCTGGTCCCACCAAAATTGCGACATCACCATCGGGTGCAGGAGCCACAGGGGCGCCTGGCACACAAATCAATCGAGTCGCCTGTTCCTGTGAGAGCGCTTTCTCCATGGACACCGGAACAGGCACAACTGGAACATCTGCACGACCACACTGCCCCGTTGCGGCCGTCACCACACGGACCCAACGGTCTCGTTTGTCCCCCTGAGCCACACAGCGTTCGGCCTGCACAACTTGAATGCCTGACACACCCAATTCTGTAGCCATCCTCAACACCCCATCCATCGTCGATGCTCGAAGTTGAGCCATTAGCAGCAACACATTCCGGTCCGGAATTGAAGTCTCCAGATACGTTACAACCCGCAGTACAGCCTCCCCACCTTCTACCGAAACAAGTTCGGCCCGACATGAACGACCGCTTCCATCAAAAAGCTCTACATGCTCACCAGGCGCGATACCTGTCACACGTAAAAGGTGGTGGGACTCTGCCGAACCCAAACTCAGACACTCGCCCTCCCGGGCCAATTCCTTTGCGAGAAAACGTCTCACGGAATGAACTCCATATGCGTCCAATCCCCTTCGTCTTCGCGATGCACCATCTGCATCGGCTCCAGCGCATCAATCACCAAATGAACCCGGTCTGACAAAATTCCAGCGACAATCAATCGCCCAGAACAAACCCGTTTCATATCGCCAGACAAGGCAACGATCACTTCAGCAAACAGGTTGGCGACCACCAAGTCGTATGTGCCGGTCACTTCGGCCAGTGGTGTCTCATCGGCCCGAATCTCGACTTCGTTCAACTGTGCGTTTTCCAACGCGGCCCGGGCAGCTTCAGGGTCAATATCAATCCCCCAAGCGTCCATACCTAGCCGCGCCGCAGCAATGGCCAAAACGCCTGATCCTGTACCCACATCCAAACACCGGCGACCGGCCTCCGCATGACGAACAACGCCGCCTATACAATACNTGGTGGTTGGGTGTTCTCCGGTACCAAAAGCCATTCCAGGCTCTACAATCAAGTCTCCTGACTCTGCCAACCATGGGGGAGCCACCGCCCATCCAGGCACAACCTCAACACGCACACAGCGAGCGCGCCAAGCGTCTGCCCAACCATCGTCAGTCTGGTCCTGCCAGACGGGTTCCCCCACACCATCCATACCAAACAAGGTCGATGCAATCTGTTGATGGGAGGAAGCCACATCATCCTTGTTCCACCATGCTCGCAACAAAGCACGCTTTGGCAGAGGTGGCGGCGAACCCGTGTCCCATGGTTGCCGAACAGGAGGCTTCTCTCCTGGGAGAAAATCCTCTTGAAGACCAAGGGCGCCCAACTCAAACAACGCAGCACTCACTGCCTCGATATAACCCCGAGGCACAACCACGCTTAGTTCAGCCCAACTCAATGGCTATGGGGCTTTGGTTGCGGTGGAGTGGCAGGAAAAGGCTTCCCAGCCTTGTGGGCAGCAACAAGTTTATCAGCGACATCCGGGCCACCTTCTACACGCACCCATGTGCCATCCGCATACAAGCCTTTCAAGTACAGACTTGGTGTTGAATGCACGCCCACTTCTTCACCATGAGCAATGTCCGTCTTTACTTTTGCATGGGTGAGTGGATCTTCCATACACGTCGCAAGAGCCGCGGTATCAACCCCAACCTGCTTCGCAATCACCTCGATCCCTTCTTCGTCCAAATGCCGTTGGTTCATGAACATATATTTGGTCATTTCCCAGAATCGATTTTGTCGTTTCGCACAATCTGCCGCACGAGCCGCACCACAAGCCATCAGGTGACGATCACCCTTGATACTGTCATTGCACAATGGACTCAGCGGATAGTGTTTGAACACCAACTGAAGCCCTGAATGTGTTTCCGGCAACGCATGAATGCCAGGGAACAACTTGGCGCAGTAGNGACACTCAAAGTCGGCAAATTCTACAATCGTATAGGTCGCCCCATCGGGACCCAAGGTGGGTTCCGTACCATCGAGAGTCAAAGGCCCTTCTGTGGCGGAAAACAACTGAGCAAGGTCCTCGATTGAGTCCCCTTCTGGAATGCCTTTATCTGCAGTGGAGGAATACCATCCCATGCTGCCAATCAAAACAATGACGGCACCCGCCAAAAATGCATTCAGCGAACGATCTTGACCCGCACCATCCGCCGCCGCACCATCTTCTCGAACAAGCAAAATCGAGAATACGAGAATCAGAATATTGAGGCCGTACATGCTGATACAAAATGGACAGCCTTTTCCGAGCTGGAATGAGGCCCAGGCGAGATAGCAAGAAAATGCCACCGCGATGNCACCCGTCAAACGCACCAGGTTGGCGGCCTTTTGGTACTGCGCACCTCCTCTCAAAGCGAGTACAGCAAGCACAATAAGGCCCGCATAAAAACTGCTTCCTAAGAATGCGACGGGGATGTCAAATAGAGTTCCATACTCGGAACTGATGACCGCACCACAATCCATGGTTTCACTGGCCGTACAAAACAAGCTCTCAGATGCATTCTTGTGTTGCACGCCCAAATACAGGGACACCATCAGCGCACTGACGGCACTTACAAGAATCCCTGCCCATCGATTCAGTACACCAGCAGCAATACTGACAAGCCAGCCTGAAGCGATACCCAGGAACAAAGCAAGAGCACGATCAGCAGGATCCCAAACCACCATGGCTGCTACACCAGAAAGAATGGAAAGCACAAACGGAATGGTGACGTTGATTCGATTCATGTTGCCCGATTAACTCCAGAAATGAATTCAGTCTCGCTGACTATCTCGCATCGAGCGTTGGATCTCGCGTTTATCCTGCTTTTCCCGCAGAGCATGTCTTTTGTCATGCTCTGCCTTTCCTTTCACCAGTGCGATTTCGACCTTTACCCAAGACCCCACAAAGTACATGCGCAGCGGGACCCCCGTAAGGCCTTTTTCTCTGATCTTACGGTGCCAATTCTCTATTTGCGAGCGCTTCAAAAGAAGCTTTCGCATGGCCCGTGATTCGTGATTGAAGCGGTTTGCCTGCTCGTAGGGAGCGATGTGGGCATTCATCAACCACATCTCTCCGTTTTCCACCCGAATGTAAGAATCGGTCAGGTGTGCCTTACCGTCTCGCAAGGACTTCACCTCTGAACCCGACAAAACAATGCCCGCCTCCAGCTTGTCGAGGATGTGGTAATCGTGCCGAGCGCGCCGATTTTCACAGATGTTTCGGCGGTCGGTTCCAGCTTTCTTCTTGGTGGCCATACTCTTCCCATATCGTCACACCAACCCACCTGCCTCCACCTGAATTTCTAGCACCCCTATACGGCTGATCTGACCAAACTCGGTTGTCCCAATATATCAGCCACTTAGAGGGTTCCACGGGCGTTCCACCCTACACAGAACCCACAAAATTAGCCCCATTGCTCCGAAACACCTTTGTAGAGCAGAAAGCGGATCAAGGATTAGCTCAAATTCAACGCCAAAATTGGCTACTAATTTCAACAACTTACAATATTGACACGTCAAGGTGGGCTGAAATGATTGAAAAGTGGGTTTAAGTGGATCAAAGTGGGTAAACGTAGGTTATGCCCTTCTGTCTTTCGATTTTCCCGCTTTCAAACACCCCCAAACACCATGATTTTCGAACCCTTCAACACCCGCCTCACGCTGGATCCCAAAGGTCGCCTGACCCTGCCGATCCAGCTGCGCAATGCGTTGGGTGCAATGGGCATCAATCGCCTGGTGGGAATCGGAAATGATGGGACGGACGGGGGTCTGTCCCTGTTCACCTTGGATGCATACCGAGCCAGCGTTGAAGCGCGCACAGCAAACATTGACCCATTTGCACCCCGTGGAATTGATTTCCTACGCGCAGTTGTATCCACCAACCAAACGCTGACCATCGATGGAAACGGGCGCGTTCTTATTCCTCCGGCCCTGCGGCAGCTTGCCGGCATCGAGCGAGACGTCGTCGCCTTTTCCGTAGGTGGCTGGTTTGAACTGTGGGACAAGGACCGATGGGAACAAAAGGCCTTTCCTGCAGCNGTGGAACGATGGAGTTCCCCAGCCGATGGGACCGAAGGAGAAGGGGGTGACCGATGAATTCATCCACCGTTCGGTCTTGCTCCAGTCGGTTGTGGAGGCGATTCAGCCCCGTGAAGGCGCGCGGTATTTGGACGGAACCCTCGGTGGTGGTGGCCATTCGGAAGCCATCCTCGACGCCTCGGGTCCCAATGGTTTGCTCGTTGGTATCGACCGAGACCCGCAAGCGCTCGTTGCGGCGAGTCAGCGGCTCCAGCGATTCGGAGACCGCTTCNTTCCTGTCCGTGGCACGTTTGCCGACATGGAAAAACACGCGAAGACCTGGGGTCCGTTCGACGGCATCGTCCTCGACCTCGGCGTCAGCAGCCCCCAGCTCGACCAAGGCTCCCGCGGGTTTAGCTTCCGACGGGACGGACCTGTCGACATGCNCATGGACCCCGNCCAGCCGATCNGGGCTTCCGAACTTTTGGACAACATCGACGAACGNGAACTCGTGGGCATACTCCGCAAGTTNGGAGAAGANCCNAGAGCCAGACGCATCGCAAANGGNATCNTGGCCGGACGGCCCTNGACCAGCACCTTGGCTCTCGCGCAATGTGTCGAGCAATCCTCTGGATACCACAACAGTCGGACGCACCCAGCGACCAGAACCTTCCAAGCGCTGCGAATGGCCGTCAATGATGAACTCGGCCAACTTGAACGCGGACTGGAAGCAGCCATCCATCTGCTCGCCCCTGGCGGCCGCCTCGCAATCATTTCCTTTCATTCTCTCGAAGACCGCGCAGTCAAGCGTCGGTTCCGCACCGCTGCCGGTGAATACAGCCCCAAAGACGAGTACGGAAACCCCATGGTTCCACCCGTCGGCAAAATCATTCACAGGCGCGGCATTGCCGGCAAAGATGCCGATCCAGATCATCCTCGGTCTCGGTCAGCCCGCCTACGAATCCTCGAACGCCTCCCCCCATCCAATCCCCAGTAGCTAGCGCAGGAGCCATCCCATGGAATCCTCACAATCTTGGCCCGTAAACTCAGAAGAAGAACGCACCGAAACCGGTCGTCTTCCGTGGTTTGGAGTGGATAGCCAATCCGCTCCTCGCTACTCGCCGGCCAGTGTGGAACCCAATGGTGTAGAACTCAACCGATTGGGCGGCTACGCAATGGTCATTGCCTTGATGGCTGGCTGCATGCTGCTCAGCGCTTGGTCTCGTATCGATCTACGCGAAACCGCTGTTGCATTGGATAAATCCGAACGCGCATACACAACGGCACTCGCCGAATCTACACGATTGAAACTTGAGCTTTCCACCCTGGAAGACCCCGCGTGGCTGACCGAGTCAGCGACCAACCTATCCCTCCAAGCGACGGTCCCCGTCGTCGATCTCACCCTACCCGCGAAGCAGTGACCCTGAAGTTACCTGGAATGGGCCACAATGATGGCCGCCCCCGTCTTTCATTGGACCCGCTGAAGTGGGCCCAGCGCCCCGCTATGCCTGATGAGTCTGACGGGGCCATTCGGAGTCGATCACTTCGCCGTACCAAGTTCATGGGCGGGGTCACTTCACTCGGGATGCTCATCCTGCTCATCAAGTCGAGCTCCTTAATGATGTTCCCCGATCCTTTGATCGGCGACAAGGCACAAACCCAGTTTAAAGAAGCCCGTGAAATTCATGGTCGGCGCGGCGAGATCCGCAGTCGAGATGGCGTACTGCTCGCCACTTCCGTCGAAGTTCAAAGTCTACATGCAGACCCTTCAAAGTTGACCAAAGATACAGCAAAAGTGTTGGCACATGAGATTGCCCCCATGCTCGACTTGGCCGTTCTGCCTACCCACAAGAGACTCGCAGCACAACACCGTCAAGATGTACTGCTGGCCCGAGATCTGGTCCCTGACCAAGTCGACACCATTCTGGAGCGCATCAAAGAGGTCGCAGTCGATCATCCAACCCTGAAACATGTGTTGTTCACGAGAGATGAGTACCGGCGGTTTTACCCAGCAACATCAGACGCAGCGCCCCTTCTGGGTGTGGTCGGGCGCATGGGTACTGGGTTGGCTGGGCTAGAGCGCAGTCTTGATCGCCAACTCCATGGCGAAACCTACAAGTATGTGCAGTGGCGGGACCGGAAAGGCCGCAGGGTCACCACCGACGCCCCAGAAGCGCGTCCTGGAAATTCAGTCGTCTTGACCATCGACCGAAGGATTCAACGCATTGCAGAGCAAGCCCTCGACAATGTCATGGAACGGAGTGAGCCAGAGTCTGCTTCTGTCGTCGTGATGGATCCGAAAACAGGAGAGATTCTCGCACTCGCTCAACGACCGACCCACAACCCAAACAACACCCGAAAGTTGAAGGTTGAAGCGCTGCGCAGTTACGCGATCACCGATGTGTACGAACCTGGATCGGTTTTCAAACCATTCATTGCTGCCGCCGCTGTAGAAGAAAACATCGTGAGCGCCGAGTCCACCATCGACTGCGAAAATGGACGCTTCAAGGTCGGAAGAACAACGATCAAAGATGACCACCCCAAAAAGGTGATCAGTGTTTCCGAAATCATCAAATATTCATCGAATATTGGTGTCGTAAAACTCGCTTTCTCACTCGGTAAGTTTCGGACATATGACTACCTGTCAGAGTTCGGATTCGGCCGGCCCACACACATCGGACTTCCAAATGAAGCCGTTGGGTTCCTTCGCCCACCCGAAACCATCAAACCCATTGAACTGGCAACCACTTCATACGGACATGGCACAAATGCATCCACACTGCAGTTGGCCGCAGCCATATCCGCACTGGGCAATGGTGGTGTTCGGATGGAACCCTTTGTCCTGAAAGAAATTCAAGATGACAGTGGAGCCCCCATCCGAATTTTCGAACCCACAGTAGACCGACGCGTCATCAGTGAAAAAACGGCACGTTCCATAGTGGACATGATGGTCACTGTTACCGAAGAAGGTGGCACAGGTACCCAAGCAGCCATCCCCGGCTATCGGGTTGCCGGCAAAACCGGAACGGCCCTCAAATACATGGACGGTGCCTACTCCCCAACCGAACGAATCGGAAGCTTCATTGGCCTTGTTCCTGCGGAAGACCCGCGCCTTGCCATGTCGATCATGGTCGACAAACCATCCAAAGGAAGTCGCTACGGTGGCACTACGGCTGGACCCGTATTCTCAGAGATCGGTACCTCTGCACTTCGACTCATGGGTATCCCTCCCGACCCGACCCTTATAGACGCCGAACCGGAACCAGAGGTCAAAGAGGACCTCAGCGTTCCCACGGGCGTGCCTGAACTTCGGTGGGCCGACCGCGGCCGCCTGATCACACCCGACCTTTCTGGTCTCTCCATGCGTGACGCCCTGGTCACCCTTCAAGGCGCAGGCCTTGGAATCAGCATCGAAGGCAGCGGTCGCGTCATCAAACAGTCTCCTCAAGCCGGTCGCGCAGTGCGTCCCGGCGAACAAGTGGAGGTGGTACTGCAATGAACCACTTCCAAACCAACAACCCTTTTCAATGTCTTCCCTCGCCCGATTTGGGGGGGCGGAATTGCGTTGGAGTGTCGAGCGCTATCTCCCCGATAGCAACCCTTAGAGTACGCAACACTGAAGGCCCCACCCGGGCGTTTCCTTGGATTAGCTCCCCAGCTTCTAAATCCAAGCGCCTTCCATCAGTGAAAGTCTCCCACTCCACGATTCCCGCTCCTGCTGTTCCTGCTGCTGATGATTTTTCTATCGCCCCCCCTATCGGCTCCTCTCTGTTGAGGGACTACCCCGCGACGCCCCGGCACACGTGCTGTTCTCTGTCCCAATGTACGTTTCTTGTGAATCGTGCCTGGGGCGTCGTCTCTTTTTCTTCCCCGCCCGACCCCCACCGCCGCCCCCTGCACCATGCTCCTTTCCGCGCTCATTCCCCACCTGGGGGCAATCTCTATAGACGGCCCCACGGATCGCCCGATCAATCGAGTCGTCTTCGACTCGCGGGAAGCTCAATCCGCTGATCTCTTCGTTGCCATCCGCGGTGAGCGGGTGGATGCACGCAAGTTCGTTCCAGGTTTAAACGTTGCCGCAGTCCTCGCAGATGCCGAGGTCAGCGCGAAACCTGACGTGACGGTGATTCAAGTCGCCGATGCTCGCGAAGCCATGGCCCATGCTGCTGCTGCCTTGGCGGGCAACCCTGCTGCCACCATGCCTGTTGTGGGCATCACCGGAACCAATGGAAAAACAACCGTTACCTGGATGCTGGAATCCATCGTCACCCATGATGGCGCAAAGGTGGGAGTAATCGGGACCACCGGACATCGAATCGGTAACAAAAAGATCCCCGCAAATCACACCACTCCCGAAGCTCCAGTCATGCAGAAAATGCTCTCGGACATGAGGGATGCGGGCTGCCGTATGGCCGCCATGGAGGTGAGTTCGATCGGCATAGAAATGCGAAGAGCAGATGCCATTCCTTTCAAAGTAGGCGTCTTTACAAGCTTCAGTCGCGACCATCTGGATTTCCACCCCACCATGGACGCGTATCTGCAAGCCAAAGCACGCCTGTTCGACACACTGCTCGCTCCCGATGGAATCGCAATCCTCAACGCCGATGAACCCGCATGCATGGATATCGACACGAACGGCAGAACTACGTGGACATATGGGTTCAAATCAGACGCTTCTTTCCGAATCCAAAACCCCATAGCAACCGTGGATGGAACCACTTTTGAAGTGTGTACCCACTCGGAAACCCTCACCATACATCTTCCGTTGATCGGGGCACACAATGTGTACAACGCCGTTGCAGCTTTGGCGGCCGCAACGGCCCTCGGGTTCGAACCACAGACGAGCATCGAAGGCCTTGGTTCACTGGGAACGATTCCAGGCAGGCTTGAACCCATCCCCAATTCGCACGGAATCACTGTTCTTGTGGACTACGCTCACACCCCAGATGCTTTGACATGCGTGCTTGACTCGCTCAAAGGGCTGACGGATGGTCGAGTCATTACCGTATTTGGTTGCGGTGGCGACCGAGATGCAGGCAAGCGATCAGAAATGGGCCATGCAGCGTCCGCGGGTTCAGACCATGTATTCGTCACCTCTGACAACCCACGCACAGAAGATCCACACAGCATTATCGGGGACATTCTCCCTGGAGTCAGTGGCCCGCACAGTGTCGAACACGACCGCGCCAAGGCCATAGAGGGTGCGATTTCCATCGCGCAATCGGGTGACATTGTGCTGATCGCAGGAAAAGGCCACGAAACGACGCAAACCATCGGGACATCACACCTTCCATTCGATGATCGTGAAGTTGCTGCAAGCGCACTGGAGGGGAGACAATGATTTTCACCTCTAAAGAACTCGCAGAGGGTACCGGCGGTCAGACCATCCATGAAGCGGGACCCGGACAGGTCTGCACCGATACAAGAAAAATCAAAAAAGGCGATTGGTTTCTCGCACTTCGCGGTGAACGCTTTGATGCACATGACTTCCTGGAAAAGGCCGTTGAAATGGGTGCTGGCGGGGTCATCGCAGAGGAAGTTCCAGCAGGATGGTCCGCCGGCTACGTGCACGTCGCCGACGGCCTAAAGGCCCTCCAGAATTTGGGTAAACACGTTCGAAACCAGTTTCACGGACCCACTGTTGGAGTGACTGGTAGTGCCGGTAAAACAACCAGTCGGGCGCTCATCGCATTGGCACTGGAAGGTCTTGGGCGAGTTCATCAAACAGCGGGCAATTTCAACAATCATATCGGCCTTCCCCTGACCCTCCTCGACGCACCCGGTGATGCTGCCGCCTGGGTTCTAGAAATGGGCATGAATCACGCTGGGGAAATCGATGTTCTCCAGAATATTGGGCGTCCAAATATTCGCCTGATCACAAACGTAGGCGC